>JBQGEN010000304.1:0-2031 GCA_052039615.1 Sideroxyarcus sp.
ACTGCTTCAGCGACGCTCTTGGGCGCTTCGGTGTAATGCTTGAATTCCATCGTGTAGGTCGCACGGCCCTGCGTTGCGGAACGCAGCGCGGTCGAGTAACCGAACATTTCGGACAACGGCACTTCGGCCTTGACGCTCTTGCCACCGCCAGCCATGTCATCCATGCCCTGCACCATGCCGCGACGAGAGGACAAGTCGCCCATCACCGTACCGGTATAGTCCTCCGGCGTTTCCACCTCCACCGACATCATCGGCTCCAGCAGCACCGGACTTGCCTTGCGCATGCCATCCTTGAACGCCATGGAAGCCGCCATCTTGAACGCGTTTTCGTTCGAGTCCACATCGTGGTAGGAACCGTCGAACAGCGTGACCTTCACGTCGACCACCGGGAAACCAGCGAGCACACCGCTCGGCAGCGTCTCGCGTAAGCCCTTTTCCACAGCGGGGATAAATTCGCGAGGAACCGTACCGCCCTTGATCGCATCGACGAACTCGAAGCCCTTGCCAGTCTCGTTCGGCTCCATCTTGATCCACACGTGACCGTACTGACCACGACCACCGGTCTGCTTGGCGTACTTGCCTTCGACTTCCACCGCCTTGCGGATCGCTTCGCGGTAGGCCACCTGCGGCGCACCCACATTGGCATCCACGCCGACTTCGCGCTTCATACGATCAACCAGAATCTCAAGGTGCAACTCGCCCATGCCGGACATGATGGTCTGGCCGGACTCCTCGTCGGTGCGCACTCGGAAAGAAGGGTCTTCTGCCGCCAAGCGACCCAGCGCAATGCCCATCTTCTCCTGGTCAGCCTTGGTCTTCGGCTCCACCGCAACGTGAATCACCGGCTCCGGGAACACCATGCGCTCGAGAATGATCGGCTTGTTCGGATCGCACAGCGATTCGCCAGTGGTCACGTCCTTCAGGCCGATGCAGGCCGCGATATCGCCCGCCAGAATCTCATCGACCTCTTGACGCTCGTTCGCGTGCATCTGCACGATACGACCGATACGCTCCTTCTTGCCGCGAACCGGGTTGTAAATCGTATCGCCCTTCTTCAGCACGCCGGAATAGACGCGCACGAAGGTCAGCTGACCCACAAACGGGTCGGTCATCAGTTTGAACGCCAAAGCCGAGAAATTCTCGCTGTCGTCGGCCTTGCGCGTGAGCGGCTCTCCCGTCTCGGACTCTCCGGTCACGTCCGGAATATCCACCGGCGACGGCAGGAACTGGATCACCGCATCCAGCATGCGCTGCACACCCTTGTTCTTGAACGCAGAACCGCACAACATCGGCTGAATCTCGCAAGCGATGGTGCGAGTGCGAATACCATGAACGATTTGCTCTTCAGTCAGGTCGCCGTTTTCGAGGTAAAGATTCATCATCTCCTCGGACACCTCGGCCGCGCTCTCGACCAGTTTTTCGCGCCATTCCTTGGCGGTCGCCACCAACTCGGCCGGAATCTCCCTGTAGTCGAACTTCATACCCTGAGATGCTTCATCCCAGATGATTGCCTTCATCTTGATCAGATCCACAACACCGGTAAAGCCCTCTTCCGCACCGATAGGGATCACCAACGGAACGGGATTGGCCTTCAGGCGGGTCTGCATCTGCGTGACCACCTTGAAGAAGTTTGCGCCAGTACGGTCCATCTTGTTGACAAACGCCAGACGCGGCACTTTGTACTTGTTAGCTTGGCGCCACACGGTCTCGGACTGCGGTTGCACGCCACCCACAGCGCAGTAAACCATGCACGCACCGTCCAGCACACGCATGGAACGCTCAACTTCAATAGTGAAGTCCACGTGCCCCGGTGTATCGATGATGTTGAAGCGGTGCTCGGGGAAGGTGTTGTCCATCCCCTTCCAGAAGCAGGTGGTCGCCGCAGAGGTGATCGTGATGCCACGCTCCTGCTCCTGCTCCATCCAGTCCATCGTGGCCGCACCATCGTGCACCTCACCGATCTTGTGACTCACACCCGTATAGAACAGGATGCGCTCGGTGGTCGTAGTCTTACCTGCATCAATGTGCGCA
>JBQGEN010000305.1:0-6818 GCA_052039615.1 Sideroxyarcus sp.
CGGTGGGGGCCAAGCCCTCTCCCTAACCCCGATGAAACCGCCCATTCGACTAAGCCCGCACGCGGGCAAGTCGCTGGTTATCTCCCGCCTGCGGGAGATGGGATTAGTCCGAGGAGAAGTTGGTGGTTCGCTGCTTGTCGCAACTCTCATCCTCGCCACCCTCATCGGCGCACTCGCCAACCTCGCCACCGCCTACCACGTGCTCGGCACCGACAAGGTCGGGCAGGACGTGCTCTACCTCTCGCTCAAGAGCATCCGCACCGGCCTCATCATCGGCACCGTGACCACGCTGGTGACGCTGCCGCTGGCGCTGTTCCTCGGCGTGGCGGCCGGCTATTTCCGCGGCTGGGTGGACGACGTGATCCAGTACATCTACACCGTGCTGAGTTCCATTCCCAGCGTGCTGCTGATCGCGGCGGCGGTGCTGATGATGCAGGTGACCATCGACACGCATCCCGAGTGGTTCGATACCACCGCTGCGCGCGCAGACCTGCGCTTGGTGTTCCTGTGCCTGATCCTGGGCGTGACCAGCTGGACCGGGCTGTGCCGCCTGCTGCGCGGCGAGACGCTGAAGCTGCGCGAGATGGAATATATCCAGGCGGCGCAATCCTTCGGCGTGTCGTCCATGCGCATCCTCGCGCGCCACATCATGCCCAACGTGATGCACATCGTGCTGATCTCGCTGGTGATGGACTTCTCCGCGCTGGTGCTGGCCGAAGCGGTGCTGTCCTATGTAGGCGTCGGCGTCGATCCCTCGATGATCTCGTTCGGCACCATGATCAACGCCGCGCGGCTGGAGATGGGGCGCGAGCCGGTCGTGTGGTGGGCGCTGGCCTCGGCGTTTTGTTTCATGCTGGTGCTGGTGCTGGCGGCGAATCTGTTCGCCGACGCGGTGCGCGACGCCTTCGATCCGCGATTGAATCGCACGGAGGCCAAGGCATGACGAGCCTGCTCAGGGTCGAGAAGCTCGCCGCACAGTTGCGCAACGGTGCGCGCATCGTCGACGACATCTCGTTCGACATCACCGCGGGCGAGACCTTCGCCTTGCTCGGCGAATCCGGATGCGGCAAGTCCATGACCGCGCTGTCGCTGATGCGGCTGCTGCCGGATGGGGTGGTGCATGCGGGCGGGATGGCGCAGATGGAGGACGTTGCCCTGTTCGAGCTGGCGGAGCGCGACATGCGCGAGGTGCGCGGCGGCAGGATGGCGATGATCTTCCAGGAGCCGGGGCTGAGCCTGAATCCGGTGATGACGGTGGGGGAGCAGATCGCGGAGGTGCTGGCGCTACACGGCGATGCCGTTCGGGCTGAGCCTGTCGAAGCCGCGCTTGGATCCGGCAAAACAAGTCGTTCACCCTTCGACGGGCTCAGGGCGAACGGACACCAAATTAGGCAGCGCTGCATCGAGTTGCTCGACCAGGTCGGCATTCCCGATGCGGCGCGCCGCGTGCACGAATATCCGTTCCAGATGTCCGGCGGCATGAAGCAGCGCGTGATGATCGCGATGGCGCTGGCGGGCGGGCCGAAGCTGTTAATCGCCGACGAGCCGACCACGGCGCTGGATGTGACGATACAGGCGCAGGTGCTGCAATTGCTGCGCGACACGCAGGACAGGAGCGGCATGGCGATGCTGCTCATCACTCATGACCTCGGCGTGGTGGCGGAGAACGCGCACCGCGTCGGCGTAATGTATGCTGGGCAGATCGTCGAGCAGGCGAGCCGAGAGCAATTGTTCGCAAAACCTTTGCATCCCTACACGCAGAAACTGTTCGCCGCGATGCCGGATACGTCCTGCCTCGGCCAGCCGCTGAGTGCCATACCCGGCAGCGTGCCGCCGCTGGGTAGCATCGAGGTGGGTTGCCGCTTTGCGCCGCGCTGCGATTATGCGTGGGAGGTGTGCCGCAAGCGGACGCCGGGGTTGTTGATGGCGGAGGGGGGGCGCTCGGTTCGATGCCATTTGTATGGTGAAATGGAAAAGCCCCTCTCCCCCAGCCCCTCTCCCGCAAGCGGGAGAGGGGAGCGCGTCAGCGTGGGAGAGAGGAGCTCAGTCCTCAGTCCTCAGTCCTCAGTCCTCTTGCAGGTCGATGACCTGCAGGTGCATTTCCCCATCCGCAAAGGCATCCTGCAGCGCGTGGTGGGGCAGGTGAAGGCGGTGGACGGCGTGTCGTTGGAGATTCCGCGCGGCCGCACGCTGGCGCTGGTGGGTGAATCCGGCTGCGGTAAAACCACGCTGGGCAAGTCACTACTGCAGTTGATCCCACCCACTGCGGGCAGCGTGCGCTTCGATGGGCGCGAACTGATCGGATCGAGTACTTCGCGCGCATCGATGCAGCTGGTGTTCCAGGACCCGTATGCCTCGCTCAATCCCAAGATGCGCGTGGCGGAGATCCTCGAAGAGGGCATGAGTGCGCTGCATATCGGCAGCGGCAGCGCGGCACGGCAGGCTCACATCGACGAGCTGCTGGACAAGGTGGGGCTGGCGCGCGACAGCAAGTGGCGTTATCCGCACGAGTTCTCCGGCGGCCAGCGCCAGCGCATCGCCATCGCGCGCGCGCTGACGGTGTCGCCGCAGCTGCTGGTCTGCGACGAGCCGACCAGTGCGCTGGACGTGTCGGTGCAGGCGCAGATCCTGAACCTGCTGAAGACGCTGCAGGACGAACTGGGCTTGAGCTACCTGTTCATCACCCACAACCTGGGGGTGGTGGAATACATCGCGCACGAGGTGTGCGTGATGTATCTGGGGCGCATCGTCGAGCGCGGCACGACGGAGGAGGTGCTGCATAGCCCCAAACACCCGTACACGCAGGCGCTGCTCTCTGCGGTGCCGCGCATTGACGGCAGGGGCCGGGAATACGTCAGGCTGGAAGGCGACCTGCCGTCGCCGGCCAATCCGCCGCAGGGCTGCCATTTCGCGCCGCGCTGCCCGCAGGCGATGGCGGCCTGCGCGCGCTATCCGGACGCAACCAGTCTGGGCGCGACGCATTCCGTGAGTTGTCATCTGTACTCGGAGCTGCGCGATTGACGCGCCGAACCCTTTGGACTAAAAGGTAGGTCAGGATGTCGCGGAGCAGGACATCGGTCGCAAGTTCCATTGTCTTTCTTAAGGAGAGCATCATGAACGCGAGATCAGATGTGGAAAACGACGTGAGCAAGGAAAAGCTCATGCAGGACATGCGTGCGGTCGTGAACGATGCCGAGGAGTTGTTGCGGGCCACCGCCGGCCAGGCTGGCGACAAGGTCGCGGCGGCGCGCGAGCGCATTCAGGCGAATCTCGCTTCTGCCAAGGAACGGCTCGCGGAAGCGGAGCATGCGCTGGTCGAGAAGACGAAGCAGACGGCAAAGGCCACCGACGAATATGTACACGAGAATCCCTGGAAAGCGGTGGGTATCGCGGCCGGCGTCGGGCTGATCGTGGGACTGCTGATCTCGCGCGGACGCTAGAGGATGCCGGAGAGTTCCGGTCTGCTGGTTTCGCTCCGGCGCTTGCTGGCCACGCTGGCCGGCGTGGTCGCCACTCGGCTTGAGCTGTTGGCGAACGAGTTGCAGGAGGAGCGTCTGCGCTTGGTGCAGATGCTCCTTTTTGCCTTGTTCGCGGTGTTCTGTCTGTGCATGGGGGTACTGTTGCTGTCCCTGTTCCTTGTCGTGCTGTTCTGGGACGAGCACCGTCTGGCCGTGCTGGCGGGATTGACCCTGGCGTTCTTCGCTGCCGGCGGCTGGCTGCTCTTGCTGCTGCGGAGCAGATGGCGCCAGGGATCGAGGTTGTTCTCCGCCAGTCTTGCCGAGCTGGCAAAGGACAGGCAGGCGCTGGGGGACCGGCATGAATGAGCGCATGCGTGAGATCGGACGGCAGCGTGCCGAGTTGCTGGCGCGCATCGAAGTCCAGCGCGGGCAATTGGCCGGGATCGGTTCGAACTGGGAAGGGCCCTTGGCACTGGCCGACCGGGGGCTGTCGATCGTGCGCTTCTTGCGCGCTCATCCGCTGCTGTTGGCCGGCGTGGTTGCGCTCGTCGTGCTGCGCCGGCGCAATGCGGCGGGTCTGTTCGATCATGCCTGGCTGGTCTGGAAAGGTTACCGCTATGTCGCGGACCTGATGCAAAGGCGCTAGGTCGCATCGCTTGCCAAGCCGAACGTTTGGCCCCGCCGGATTTCCCGATGATCATGATCCCTTCAGCGCGCGGTGCGCTGGGGCGGGACGCGTTCGGGGCCAGCGGGGAGCTACATCCTGGCCGCTTTGCGGGTTTCGACTTTCCGGGCCGGCGCTTTGGCCTTGGTCGCCTTGATGCCGCTCGCCGCGCGATAGGTGCGACGGTCGGCCAGCACGATGTTGAAGTGCTGGCCGATGCGCAGGCGGGTGCTGCCATGGTTCGCTTCGCGCAATTGCGCCTGGCTCACGTGGAAGCGGCGCGCGATGGTGGAAATGGTGTCGCCCTTGCGCACTGTGTAGCGGACGGCGCCATACATCTCGGCCACGGCGGAGGGGTGCATATTGAATGCGGCGAACTTGACGGCAGGCTCGTCCTCGACGATGGGAACCAGCAGGGTCTGGCCGTTGCTCTCTTGCGCGTATTTGGAGAGTCCGTTGGCCGAGCGCAGTTCCGCCACGCTCAAGCCGAAGCGCTGGGCGATGCGGTCGAAGTGCTCGCCTTTCTTGCTCTCGTAGGGCTGCCACGATACCAAGCGCTGGTGGTTGGTCTGTTCCAGGTTGCGGCGGAAGGTCTCGACCTTGTCCAGCGGCAGTAGCAGCACGTTGGCGGTGCCCTGCAGGATGACCGGACGGTTATGGCTGGGATTGAGGGCGATGAACTCATCCATCGGGATCTCGGCCAGCTCGGCGGCTATCTTCACGTCCATGTGCTGCGGCGTCGCGACCGCTTCGAAATAGGGTTCGTCCGGGATCTCGCTCAACTCCAGGCCGAAACGGGCCGGATCGTTCACGATGTTCTTGATCGCCAGCAGTTTGGGGACGTAGTTCTGCGTCTCGCGCGGCATCTTGAGATGCGAGTAATCGGTGGGTTTGCGCAATCTGCGGTTCTTGGCCTGGGCGCGCGCCACTGCGTTCTCGCCCCAGTTGTAGGCGGCCAGCGCCAGTTCCCAGTCGCCGAACTGGTCATGCAGCTTCTCCAGATAGTCCAGTGCGCCGTTGGTCGCGCCGATGATGTCGCGCCGTCCGTCGTGCCACCAGTTCTGCTCCATGCCGAAATGCTTGCCGGTGGATGGGATGAACTGCCAGATGCCGGACGCGGCAGCTATCGAATTGGCGCCGGGGTTGAACGCGCTCTCGATCATCGGCAGCAGCGCAATCTCCATCGGCATGCCGCGGCGCTCGACTTCTTCCACGATGTAGAACAGGTAGCGGCGCGCGCGTTCCGTCATGCGCAACACGTAATCCGGGTGCTTGGCGTACCACTGCTCGTGGCGCTTGATCAGCCGGCTGTCCAGGTCGTTCATGGCATAGCCGTCGCGGATGCGCTCCCACAGGTCGCTGGCGGGCGGTGCCGGGGCGACGATCATGGCTTCGCGGATCGGTGCGGGCGCCTGCGTCTCGGGCTCGGCGACAGTGTTGACCTGGGGGGCGGCGGCCTCGGCCGCCGTCTCTGCGGAAGAGGTCTCTGCTGGAACCGCTTCTGCCGGAGTCGCGGCGGAAGGTGCAGTAGCGACCGATATCGAAAATTCCGGGCTGTTCAGCGCCAGAGCCGTTTCTGCATTGGACGCCATGGCAATGGTGCAGCCGAGCACGGCGCTAAGGATCAGATGTAACGATTTGTTGAAAGGCACTATGGCAGACCGGATCGTTGAAAGGTGTCGCGATGGTAGCGGACGAGGGGGCATGGGTCAACCTGGGTTGTGCCATGCGGGCGACGTGGAAAGATGTTAATTGGCCAATGTTGCATTCAATTGATGAATTTTGGTCCAACCTGAAATGCGAAGGGGGAGCGTTGCCGCTCCCCCTTGCTCGCAGAAAGATCGCCTGGATAAAACCAGGGCGGATCGGGCCGTTTACTTGATGACTTCCTTCAATTGCTCAAGGATGGCCGGGTTTTGGTTTCGGCCGCTACGCTTAACATGGCGCTCGAAGCGCCATGTTAGCCTTCACCGAAACTCGGCCATGATTACTTAATCACTTCCTTCAACTGTTCCAGACTGGCCGGGTTTTCAAGCGTCGAGACGTCCTGTGTGATCTCCTCGCCCTTGGCGATGGCACGCAGCAGGCGACGCATGATCTTGCCGGAACGGGTCTTGGGCAGGTTGTCGCCGAAACGGATCTCGTCGGGCTTGGCGATCGGGCCGATCTCCTTGCCCACCCAGTTGCGCAACTCTTCAGCGAGCTTCTTGGCGGCAGCGGCATCCGCCGGACGTGCGCCTTTCAGCACCACGAACGCGACCACGGCTTCACCCTTGATCTCGTGCGGCTTGCCGACGATGGCGGCTTCCGCCACCAGCGGGTTGGCGACCAGTGCGGATTCGATTTCCATCGTGCCGAGACGGTGACCCGAGACGTTCAGCACGTCGTCGATACGTCCCATGATCCAGAAGTAGCCGTCGTCGTCGCGGTGCGCGGAGTCGCCGGCCAGATAGGCGCCCTTCATCTCTTCGGGGAAGTAGCCTTTCTTGTAGCGCTCGGGATCGCCCCAGATGGTGCGAATCTGCGAGGGGAACGGTTTCTTGATGACGAGGAAACCGCCGTGCTGGTCGTGCACTTCGTCGCCGGCTTCGTTGACGATGGTGGCCATGATGCCGGGCAGCGGCAGGGTGCAGGTGCCGGGCTTGATCGGCATCGCGCCCGGCAGCGGGGCGATCATGTGGCAGCCGGTCTCGGTC
>JBQGEN010000306.1:0-5418 GCA_052039615.1 Sideroxyarcus sp.
GAGGCCGATCTGGCCGCGCTGCAGACCACCTTGCCGCTGAAGGCATGGCATGTCGTGTTCCACGGCGACCGCGAGATGATCGACGAGGCGCTCGGGCAATACACCTACAACGTTCCGCTGAACCAGGACGCGCTGATCTTCGGCGCGGGCGCCGCCCTCATCATCCTGTTGCTGGTAGAATCCCTCCTCGCGCTTGCCAGACTCGCCTCTGCCAGATTTTTCCGTTCCGTACCACGCTCCTCCACAGCAAGACCACAATGACCTACCCCATCGATATCAGCGAGGAAGCTGGCGTCCGCTATCTTCATTTCGGTTCCCTCTGGATACAGGGCGCGATGCGCATCGCGCGCCCCTGGCATCTGGAGCTCGACTACACCAAGGAGATGATGGCGAGCCTGCTGCTGCGCGACGATAGCCACTTCCCGCGCCGCGTGTTGCTCATCGGGCTGGGCGCCGCGTCGCTCACCAAGTTCCTGTACCGCAACTGCCCGCTGACCAAGCTGACCGTGGTGGAGATCGAGCCGCGCGTGGTGGCGGCGGCAAAGCAGTTCTTTAAGCTGCCGGAAGACCCGAAACGCCTGAACATCGTGATTGCGGACGGCGCGCAGTTCATCGCCGAGACCGACAAGACCTATGACCTGATCCTGGTGGACGGCTTCGACGAGGACGCGCGCCCCGGCGAACTGGACACACTGCCGTTCTACCAGATGTGCCGCGCGCGGCTGGACAGCAACGGCATCATGGCGGTGAACCTGCTGGGGCGCAGCCGAGGTTATGCGAACAGCGTGGGACGCCTGCGCGAGGCATTCGAGGGGCGCGCGCTGGCCTTTCCTTCCTGCGACAGCGGCAACGTGATCGCGCTGGCGGCAACGGGCGACCCGATCAGCATCGGGCTGGACGATCTCAAGGAACAAGCCGATGCCCTGCGGGAAGCGACCGGATTGAACCTGCACCCGACGCTGACGCGCATCGAACAATCGCAGACTTGCCCGGGGGGCGTGTTGTCTCTATGAAATAACTCACAGGCCGGCGGGCATTTGTGATAAAAAATGGACACCGGAGGATGTTTCAACCTACAAGATTCACGTCGCGAGTCGATGAACTTCAATTTGAAAGGGAGCAACATGGCCACATCCAAATCCAGCAGCGCGAAGAAACCCGCCGCCAAACCCGCCGCCAAACCCGCCACCAAGAAGACCGCCGCAGCCACCAGCAAGGCGACTGTGAAAACGGTCAGCACCAAGACAACCGCGATCAGCAAGAAACCGGCAACCCCGCTCGCCAAGACCGCAGCGCCCGCCCCCGCGAAGAAACCCGCCACCAGCACCAAGGCCGCACCGGCCAAGGTCTCGCCGGAACAGCGTTACAAGATGGTGCAGGACGCCGCCTATTTCATCGCCGAGAAGAACGGCTTCACCAGCGGCTCGCTGGATTACTGGATCGCGGCTGAAGCGGAGATCGAACTGCTGCTCACCGGCAAGAAGAAGTAGTCTATGCCTTGGCGCCGGTCGTGCCCGCCTCGACGGCGTAGCGCACGTAGTGCAGGTTCAACCCCTCTGCAGTGATCACTCCTAGCAACTGGTTGGCGCGCGTGTCGTCCAGCACGAACTCGACCTGCGCCGGCAATTCGCCGGCCAGCTCGAAGAAGGTCTCCTCGCGCAATTGACCGTGCCGCCCGTATCCCGCCACGGCACGGAACACCGAGCCGCCCGGCACGCCCAGCGACCTGGCTTTTTCCAGCAACCACTCCTGCAGCAGCTTGCCCTGATGGTGATCTTTTTCGGTCAGGTAGAACTTGAGATACACGCTTTGCATGTTTGCCCCCTTATTGTTGCATCCATTTGAACGTCTGCATCCCCAGCACCGTCATCAACAGCGAACCGCCGAGGTGTGCCGCGATGATCGCCGTTCCCCACGCATATTGCCCGCGCAGCAGCAGCGTGACGGTCTCGGCCGAGAAGGTGGAAAAGGTGGTTAGGCCACCGAGGAAGCCGGTGACAATGAGCAAGCGCCATTCCGGCGTGATGCCCGGATGCTGCATGAAGAACGCGACCGCGAGGCCGATGAGGTAGCCGCCGACCAGGTTGGCGGAGAGCGTGCCCAGCGGCAGCTCTGGCGTGACCGGGTTGAGCCACAGACCCAGGCCCCAGCGCAGCCATGCGCCGATGGCGGCACCGAATCCGACTGCGAGGAAGGCGTAGAGCGTCATGGGCGGATTGTAGCAGGCGAGATAAAGTCTGTAGGGTGCGCTTGCGCACCCTACTTGAAGCTGGTGGATACTACGGCGGGACGATGCCGCGCAGCTTGAAACAGCGCATGTTCGGCGTGCCGTCCAGTTCGTACTCGTTGAACTCGCGGCAAGGGGTGGGGCGGTTCTCGTAGATGGAACAGGAGACCTCTTTGCCCACCTCGCCGCGCAGCGCGACGCAGCGCGGCGGATAGTTGTTGGTGCCTTTCATGCACAGCAGGTGCTGGTGCACCTGCTCGGTCAGCTCCTGCGGCACGAAACCGCCCGGTGCCTCGTTGGACTCGCCCCAGTAGAACGAGACGCGGTAATAGGCGCAGCATGCACCGCAGGTCAGACAGGGATTGCCTTCACTCATTTCTTGACGACATCTCCCCACAGGTCATGCTCGTCTGAGTCGGTGATCTTCACCGTGACGAACTCGCCGACCTCCAGGTCCTGCGCACCGTCGATATACACCAGCCCGTCGATCTCGGGCGCGTCGGCGGCGCTGCGCGCGACCGCGCCCTCCTCGTCCACATCGTCCACCAGCACGGTCATGGTCTGGCCGACCTTCTTCGCCAGCTTCGCCGCGCTGATCTCTTCCTGCAGGTACATCAGGCGCGCCAGGCGGTCTTCCTGCACATCGGGGTCGACATGGTCCGGCAATGCATTCGATGCCGCGCCTTCCACCGGCGAATACTTGAACGCGCCGACGCGGTCGAGCTGCGCTTCCTCGATGAAATCGAGCAGTTCCTCGAACTCTTCCTCCGTCTCGCCGGGGAAGCCGACGATGAAGGTGCTGCGCAGCACGATGTCCGGGCTGATGGAGCGCCATTTCTTGATGCGCTGCAACACGTTCTCGCTGCTGGCCGGGCGCTTCATCAGCTTGAGGATGCGTTCGTTGGCGTGCTGGAACGGAATGTCGAGATAAGGCAGGATCCTGCCTTCGGCCATCAGCGGGATGACCTCGTCTACGCTGGGATAGGGATAGACGTAATGCAAGCGCGTCCACACGCCGAGATCGCCCAGCGCACCGGCCAGTTCGGTCATGCGCGTCTTGAGCGGCTTGCCCTGCCAGAAGCCGGTGCGGTATTTCACGTCCACGCCGTAGGCCGAGGTGTCCTGCGAGATGACCAGCAGTTCCTTCACGCCGGATTCGACCAGCTTCTCCGCCTCGCCCATCACGTCATGGATGGGACGGCTGACCAGGTCGCCGCGCAGCGCCGGGATGATGCAGAAGCTGCAGCGATGGTTGCAGCCTTCGGATATCTTCAGATAGGCGAAATGCTGCGGCGTGAGGCGCACGCCCTGCGGCGGCACGAGGTCGGTGTAGGGGTCGTGCAGTTTCGGCAGGTGCTGGTGCACGGCATTCATCACGGCATCGGTCTCGTGCGGGCCGGTGACGGCGAGCACCTTGGGGTGGGTCTTCTGCACGATGTCGCCCTTGGCGCCCAGGCAGCCGGTGACGATGACGCGGCCGTTCTCCTGCAGTGCTTCGCCGATGGCCTCCAGCGATTCCGCCACCGCGCTGTCGATGAAACCGCAGGTGTTGACCACCACCAGATCGGCCTCCTGATAACTCGGCGTGATCTCGTAGCCTTCGGCCTGCATGCGCGTGAGGATCAGTTCGGAATCGGAGGTGGCCTTGGGGCAGCCGAGCGAGACGAAACCGATCTTGGGTGTTGCTTTACTCATGACTCTTTCCTTGGTTCTTTCATTTCTTCAGTCCGCTCCAGCGTCTCATCGACCAGCGACAACGGATCCTCGATCGGCTCCAGGTGCGTGGTCAGGTGGCTGTATGGCACAGCCGCCCTGATGTCGGCCTCGATCAACTCGACCAGATCATGCCCGCGCTGCACCGACCAGCCGCCCGGCACCAGTACATGCAAAGAGATGAATGCCTGCCTGCCCGCCTGGCGCGTGCGCAATGCATGGAACGCCAGACCTTGTTTGCGGTATTTGTTCAGCACCGTCTCGATCGCCTCGATCTGCTCCCCGGGGATGGCTGCATCCATCAAGCCGGAGGCGGAACGGTGCAACAGCTGCCATCCGGTCCACACGATGTTCGCCGCCACCAGCAGGGCAAGCAGCGGGTCCAGCCACAGCCAGCCGCTGAGCCATACCAGACCCACACCGACGATGACGCCGGCCGAAGTCCAGACATCGGTCAGCAGGTGTCTGGCATCGGCCTCCAGCGTGATCGAGTTGAAGACACGCCCCGCCTTGAGAAGTTCGCGCGCCGCCAGCAGATTGATGAGCGATGCGACGACCGACACGGCCAGACCGACGCCGACATCCTCCAGTGCCTGCGGATGCAGGAACCGTTCGATGGCCGTCCAGGCGATGCTGCCCGCAGCCAGCAGGATGAGGAAGCCCTCGAATGCGCTGGAGAAGTATTCCGCCTTGCCGTGGCCGTAGGCGTGTTTTTCGTCGGCTGGCGAGGCCGCCAGGGTCAGCATGGCCAGCGCCATCAAAGCCCCGGCCAGATTGACGAACGATTCGAGCGCATCGGACAGCAGGCCGACCGAGCCGGTCAGCCACCAGGCCACGCCCTTGAGCAGGATGGTGGCGACGGCGGCCGCGATGGAAAGCCATGCATAACGCTTCAGTTTTTCCCAAGCCATCACTCGTTCTCCCGCGATGAGATCAACGCACCTGGCCCAGCAGCATCGACATGCCAGCAAACAATGCTACGCGATGCGATGCCGCGCCGATACCGGCCGAAACACCGGCATCCAGCACCAGCCTGGCGCTCCATTCATAGCTTGCCGCGACCAGCCACTGGTTCTGTGACGCAGCGCCTGAGCGCCGCGTGCCGGAAAGCTCGGCCATCGCGCCCCACTTGTCGTCCACAGGGCGGATCACAGTGCCCGACCAGCCGTACTGGAATGCGCTTTCGTCCGGCAACGCGTCGCCCAGCCTGGTCGCGTTCAGGTTGACGTCCAGCGCGTGGCCGGAAATATCTCGGCTGTAGATGCCATTCAGCAGCAGGTCGCTCTTGCCGCTGCCCAGGCCGCGCTTCGCCGTGGGCGACTTGAAGCCGTATTCGCATCCCAGAGCGCTGGCGCTGTCCAGCGCCAGACGGTGCTTAAGCATCAGCGTGGTATCGCCCGTGCCGGAAGTGTGCGCGCCATTCGCCGTCTGCGAAACATAAGCATCTCCGCCGAGCAGCACCCCGAAATCCGGGGTGA
>JBQGEN010000307.1:0-2315 GCA_052039615.1 Sideroxyarcus sp.
CCGCTGAAGAACACCTGCCTGTCGATCTATTCGGCCACGGTGAACACGCTGTCGCCGCTGGAAGAGGTGCTGCAACGCCGCTTCCCGTGGTGCGCGGACTGGGAAGAGGACCTCAAGCGCCTGTTCCTGGCCTACGTGGAGGCGAAGCAGAAACAGCATGTGCTCGACTACGACGACCTGCTGCTGTACTGGGCGCAGATGGTGGCGGAACCGGCGCTGGCGGAGGAGGTCGGTGCGCGCTTCGACCATGTCCTGGTGGACGAATACCAGGACACCAACGCCCTGCAGGCCAGCGTCCTGCTCGCGCTCAAGCCCACTGGCCGCGGCCTCACGGTGGTGGGCGACGACGCGCAGTCGATCTACGCCTTCCGCGGGGCGACCGTGCGCAACATCTTGGACTTTCCCGCGCATTTCACGCCGCCCGCGCGGATCGTCACGCTCGAACAGAACTACCGCTCGACGCAGCCCATCCTCGCCGCCGCCAACAGCGTGATCGGGCTCGCCAGCGAGCGTTACAGCAAGGAACTGTGGAGCAACAGGACTGCGAGCGAACGTCCGCAGCTCGTCACGGTGCGCGACGAGACGGATCAGGCCGCTTTCGTGGTGGAGGAAGTGCTGGCGCGGCGCGAGATGGGCATCCGCCTCAAGGCGCAGGCGGTGCTGTTCCGTTCGTCGCATCAGAGTGCGACGCTGGAAATCGAACTGGTGCGGCGCAACATCCCGTTCGTGAAGTTCGGCGGCTTGAAGTTCCTGGAATCTGCCCACGTCAAGGATGTGCTCTCGGTGTTGCGCTGGATCGAGAACCCGCGCGACCGGGTCGCCGGTTTCCGCGTGCTGCAACTGATCCCCGGGATCGGCCCGAAGACCTCGGCGCAGGTGCTGGACAACCTCGCGCTGACGCAGGATGTCATGATGGGGCTGCAGGAATCGAAAGTGCCTGGCGGCGCGGCCGAGGCCTGGCAGGCATTCCTGGGCCTGGTGGAAAGCCTGCGCCAGCGCGCGGCGCCGTGGCCGGCGGAATTCGAGGCCATCGGCAGCTGGTATGCGGCCCATCTGGAGCGCCTGTACGAGGACGCGCAGATCCGCCAGCTGGACATCGAGCAACTGGGCAAGATCGCAGCCACCTATCCGTCGCGGCAGCGCTTCCTGACCGAACTCACGCTGGATCCGCCCGATGCCACCAGCGACGAAGCGGGAACACCGCTGCGCGACGAAGACTATCTCATCCTCTCCACCATCCATTCGGCGAAAGGGCAGGAATGGAACTCGGTCACCTTGCTGAACGCGGTGGACGGTTGTCTGCCGTCCGACCTGGCCACCGGCAGCGCAGCCGAGATCGAAGAAGAGCGGCGGCTGCTGTATGTGGCCATGACCCGCGCCAAGGACCAACTGCAGATCGTGGTGCCGCAGCGTTTCTTCGTCACGCAGCAGTCGCAATTCGGTGACCGCCATGTCTATGCCGGACGCACGCGTTTCATTCCGCCCAGCCTGCTGGACCAGTTCGAGAAGCGGACTTGGCCGGTGGCCGAGACGGCCAATGCCGCCGGCCGCAGCCGGGAAGAGGTCGTAGACCTGCTGGCGAAGATGAAGGCGATGTGGAAGCAAAACAAATGAACGCGGCTCTTGATTCCTTGCTGCAGCACCCCGGCATCTGGCGCGGCGACCAGGTCGCGCAGTCGTCCGATGATGCGCTGCCCACCGGATTCGCCGAGCTCGACGACCTGCTGCCCGGAGGCGGCTGGCCGCGCGGGGCGCTGACCGAGATACTGGTCGAGCGGCAAGGCATCGGCGAGCTGCGCCTGTTGCTGCCGGCGCTGGCCCGCGCCTCCGAACAAAACGGATGGCTGGCCTGGGTGGCTCCGCCGCATGTGCCCTATGCGCCGGCGCTGGCCGCTGCCGGCGTCAGGCTGCAACGGCTGCTGGTGGCAAAGCCGCAATCAACTGCCGATGCCTGGTGGACGGCGGAACAGGCATTGCGCTCAGGCGCATGCAGCGCCGTGCTGGCCTGGCTGAAAGCGCCCGACGAGCGGCTCATGCGCCGCCTGCAGCTCGGGGCTGAATCCGGGCGTGCCTGGGGCGTCCTGTTCCGTTCCGCAAATGCAGCCCAGCAGCGTTCGACCGCCGCACTGCGGCTGCGTCTGGAAGCGAGTTCGGACGGCCTGTCCGTGCATATACTCAAACGCCGTGGCGGCTACGTGAGCAAGCCGGTGCTGCTGGACCTGGATCGAGCTGTTCGCCGTCCCCGCCCATCCCTGTCTGTCGTGCAGTCGCCCCGCGCAACAGCACTGGGCTGACCCGCGACCATCTTCGCTGCG
>JBQGEN010000308.1:0-7886 GCA_052039615.1 Sideroxyarcus sp.
GTGACGACGCCGGCGGCAGCACAAATCTGCTGCGCGCGAGTGCGCCCGATGCCATAAATCGCGGTCAACGCGATCTCGGCGTGTTGGTGGTTTGGAATGTTTACACCGGCAATACGAGCCATGCAGCTACCCTATTCATTCAAAAGTCGTAAATTGTACCATCCAGAAGCGATTGAACTCAATCAACCCTGGCGCTGTTTGTGGCGCGGATCGCTGCTGCAGATCACACGAACCACACGATTGCGCCGCACGATCTTGCAGTTACGGCACACTTTTTTCACGGACGCTTGCACTTTCATTTGCTTCTCCTTGCTTCTCTCAACTTATTTGGCGCGGAACACAATGCGCGCTCTGCTCAAATCGTATGGCGACACTTCAACCGTCACCTTGTCGCCCGGCAGAATGCGGATGTAATGCATGCGCATCTTGCCAGAAATATGCCCCAGAACGACAAAACCATTTTCCAACTTCACGCGAAATGTCGCGTTTGGCAGGGACTCTTCAACCTCACCCTGCATCTGGATGACGTCTTCTTTTGCCATCTATCGCGTCATCCCGGCCTTGAAATTGGCCTTCTTCAACAGATTCTCATACTGGTGCGTCATCAGGTAGGACTGCACCTGCGCCATGAAGTCCATGGTAACCACCACCAGGATCAGCAGCGACGTACCGCCAAAGTAGAAGGGCACGTTCCACTTCACCACCAGGAACTCCGGCAGCAGACAGACCAGCGTGATATACACCGCACCGACCAGGGTCAGGCGCAACATGATCTTTTCGATGTAGCGCGCGGTCTGGTCGCCAGGACGTATCCCGGGCAGGAATGCGCCGCTCTTCTTCAAATTGTCTGCCGTCTCCTTCGGGCTGAATACAAGGGCCGTATAGAAGAAGCAGAAGAACACGATGGCCGCCGCATAGAACATCACATAGATTGGCTGACCGGGCGACAATTTGTCGCTGATGTCCTTCAGCCAGGTCATGCTAGTACCCGCACCGAACATTCCAGCCAGCGTCGCCGGAAACAGGATGATGCTCGAAGCGAAGATCGGCGGGATTACACCGGCCATATTCAGCTTCAACGGCAGATGCGAACTCTGACCGCCATATACCTTGTTGCCCACCTGGCGCTTTGCATAGTTCACCAGGATCTTGCGCTGACCGCGTTCGACAAACACTACCAATGCCGTCACCAGAATCGCGCCGATAAACAAAGCCAGCACCAGAGGAATGGAGAATGCACCGGTACGCGCCATCTCCAGCGTGTTGCCGATCGCGCTCGGCAGCCCCGCAGCGATACCGGCAAAGATGATCAGCGAAATGCCGTTACCCAAACCGCGTTCGGTGATCTGTTCCCCTAACCACATCAGGAACATCGTCCCCGTGACCAGCGTGACCACTGTAGTCATCTGGAACAGCACACCCGGGTTCAACACCAGACCCGCTTGCGACTGCAGCATCACCGCGATACCGAACGACTGGAACAGCGCCAGCACCAATGTGCCATAACGCGTGTACTGCGTGATCTTGCGGCGCCCTGCCTCGCCTTCCTTCTTCAGCTGCTCCAGGTGCGGCACTGCGATCGCCGCCAGTTGCATGATGATCGAAGCCGAGATATACGGCATGATCCCCAGCGCGAGGATGGTGAAGCGCTCCAGCGCACCGCCCGAGAACATGTTGAACATGCCCAGGATGCCGCCCTTTTGCGACTTGAACAGATCCGCCAGCACGTTCGGATCGATACCAGGCACCGGAATATGCGCACCGATACGATAAACAATCAACGCGCCCAGCAGGAACCACAGGCGCTGCCCCAAATCGCCGTACTTACCTTTGCTCACAGCGGCCACAGGCAAGTTACTCCGCGATGCTGCCGCCGGCAGCTTCCACTGCCGCACGCGCGCCCTTGGTCAACTGCAAACCTTGCAGCTTGACCGCACGCTGAATCTCGCCGGACAGCACGACCTTGGCAGTCAGGGCCGTAGCAGGAACAACACCAGCCTGTTTCAGCGCCAGCAGGTCGATGGTATCGACCGGCAACTTTTGCAGATCGGACAAGCGAACCTGGGCGGTGTCGTTGCGCGTCAGCGAAACGAAACCGCGTTTCGGCAGGCGGCGCTGCAGCGGCATCTGACCGCCTTCGAAGCCAACCTTGTGGAAACCGCCGGAACGGGATTTCTGACCCTTGTGACCGCGACCAGCGGTCTTGCCCAGACCGGAACCGATGCCACGGCCGACACGGCGCTTGGGCTGTTTGGAACCTGCTGCAGGTTTAATTTGATTGAGTTCCATTTACGCCTCGCACTTAACCAGGTAATACACTTTGTTGATCATGCCGCGCACAGCCGGAGTGTCTTCCACTTCGACGGTATGGTGCATGCGACGCAGACCCAGGCCACGCACGGTTGCGCGATGAGACTCCTTGGTGCCGATGATGCTCTTCACCAGCGTCACCTTCAATGTTTTGGCTTGCGCCGTTTTAGCTTGTGCCATGACTTACCCCGTGATTTCTTCTACGCTCTTGCCGCGCTTGGCAGCAACCTCGGCCGGCGAGTTCAGCGCCTGCAAACCGTTCAGCGTGGCGCGCACCACGTTGTAGGGATTGCTGGAACCGATGCACTTGGCCAACACGTTACGCACGCCAACCGCCTCGAACACGGCACGCATCGCGCCGCCGGCGATAATGCCGGTACCTTCGGATGCCGGCTGCATGTAGACCTTGGCAGCGCCGTGACGCCCGATAACGGCATGATGCAAAGTGCCCTCCTTCAGGTTCACTTTGACCAGCTTGCGGCGGGACTCTTCCATCGCTTTCTGCACGGCGACCGGCACTTCCTTGGATTTGCCCTTGCCCATGCCGATGCGACCATCGCCGTCGCCCACCACGGTCAGCGCGGCGAAACCCATGATACGGCCGCCCTTCACCACCTTGGTCACGCGGTTGACGTGGATCATCTTCTCGATGAGGCCGTCGCCCTTGTCTTCTTGCTGCTGATTCCTGCCTTGTTTAGCTTGTGCCATGGTTCACCCCAGATTAGAACTGCAAGCCATGCTCGCGCGCAGCATCCGCCAGCGCCTTGATGCGACCATGGTACTTGTTGCCGGAACGGTCGAATGCGACTGCTGTGATGCCGGCGCTCTTGGCCTTCTCGGCGATGCGCTTGCCGACCGCCGCAGCAGCCGCTGCGTTCCCGCCGTTGCCGACGCTCTTGCGCAAATCCGCTTCGAGGGTCGAGGCACTAGCCAGCACCTTGCCGCCATCGGCGGAGATCACCTGTGCATAGATGTGCAGGTTGGTGCGATGGATCGCCAGACGTACAGTCTTTTGCTCAGCGATTCTTGCACGGGTTTTGCGTGCTCTGCGCTGACGCGCTTCATTCTTGTTCAACATATCAACCTCGATTATTTCTTCTTGGTTTCTTTCAGGATCACAACCTCGTCGGAGTAACGCACACCCTTGCCCTTGTAGGGCTCTGGCTCACGATACGCACGAATCTCAGCAGCGACCTGACCGACTTGTTGCTTATCCGCACCGGTCAACACGATCTCGGTTTGGCTAGGCGTTGCAACCTTCACACCCTTGGGCATCTTGTGCACCACGGGATGCGAGAAACCCAGCGTCAGGTTCAACGCATCACCGGCGGCCTGCGCACGGTAGCCCACGCCAACCAGGGTCAGCTTGCGCTCGAAGCCCTTGCTCACGCCGGTGACCATGTTGGCCAGCAAGGCGCGCAAGGTGCCGGACATCGCATCGGCCGCGGCCGACTCGTTGGTTGCCTTGCACAACAAGGCATCGCCCTTGCGTTCGACCGCAACATCGCCCTTCAGCACTTGCGTCAGGGTTCCTTGCGGCCCCTTCACGGAGATTTTATCGGCCGCCAGCGTCACTTCGACACCAGCCGGGACCACGATAGGATTTTTAGCGACTCTAGACATGTTCCCCCCGTTACGCGACGATGCAGAGCACTTCGCCGCCGATACCATTGGCGCGCGCTTTGCGGTCGGTCATCAAGCCCTTGGATGTGGAAACGATCGCAATACCGAGACCGTTCATCACACGCGGGATATCTTCGCTGCCCTTGTACACACGCAGGCCGGGACGGCTCACGCGCTGGATCTTTTCGATCACAGGACGATCAGCGTAGTATTTCAAGCCGATTTCCAGCAAGGCCTTGCCGTCGTTAGAGACGACCTTGAAGCCTTCCACGAAACCTTCGTCCTGCAGCACCTTGGCGATAGCCGCCTTGATCTTGGAAGAAGGCATCGACACCATTGTTTTTTCCGCCAGTTGCGCGTTGCGAATACGCGTCAACATATCGGCGATAGGATCGCTCATACTCATAAATTCACCCTTACCAACTTGCCTTGACTACACCGGGAATTTCGCCGCGCATCGCGTACTCACGCAACTTGATACGCCCCAAACCGAACTTGCTGAACACGCCACGCGGACGACCGGTCAGCGCACAGCGGTTACGCAAGCGCACCGGGCTGGCATCGCGCGGCAACGCCTGCAATTTTTGACGCGCAGCGAAGCGCTCCTCATCGCTCAGCGACATATTCGTCGCAATTGCCAACAATGCGGCGCGCTTGGCAGCGAATTTCTTCACCGTATCGCGGCGCTTTTGCTCGCGGTTAATCACAGCGGTCTTAGCCATATCACCCTCAGTTCTTCAATGGGAATTTGAATGCCAACAGCAGCGCCTTGGCCTCTTCGTCGGTCTTCGCCGTAGTCGTGATCGTGATGTTCATGCCACGCAATGCGTCGATCTTGTCGTACTCGATTTCCGGGAAAATGATCTGCTCTTTGACACCCATGTTGTAGTTGCCACGGCCATCGAACGACTTGCCGGAGATACCACGGAAGTCGCGGATACGCGGGATGGCCACGGTAACCAGACGATCCAGAAATTCGTACATGCGCTCACGGCGCAGCGTCACCTTGCAGCCGACCGGATAGTTCTCGCGGATCTTGAAACCGGCGATCGACTTCTTCGACTTGGTCACCACCGGCTTCTGGCCGGCGATCTTCTGCATATCGGAGACGGCGTGATCCATCACCTTCTTGTCAGCCACCGCTTCGCCTACACCCATGTTCAGGGTGATCTTTTCGATGCGCGGCACTTCCATGACGGACTTATAACCGAACTTCTTCATCAGTTCGGAAGAGACCGTCGTTTTGTAATAGTCATATAAACGAGCCATGCTCTTACCCCTTACGCAATCACTTCGCCGTTGGACTTGAACACGCGCACCTTGCGACCGTCCTCCAACTGCTTGACACCAACACGATCAGCCTTCTTGCTGGTCGCGTTGTAGATCGCGATATTGGAAATATGGATAGGTTTCTCCATTTCCACGATACCGCCCGTCGTACCCTTCACCGGATTCGGCTTCTGGTGCTTCTTGACCTTGTTGATTCCACCCACCAGGACATAGTCGCCCGCAACGCTCAGCACGTTGCCGCGATTGCCTTTGTCTTTGCCGGCGATGACGATCACATCGTCGTTCTTTCTGATCTTGTTCATGATTTATCCTCGACTGCCGCTTACAGCACTTCCGGTGCCAGAGAGACGATCTTCATGAACTTCTCGTTACGCAGTTCACGAGTAACCGGTCCGAAGATACGGGTACCGATCGGCTCCAGCTTGTTATTCAACAACACAGCGGCATTGCCATCGAACTTGATGAGAGAGCCGTCCGCACGGCGCACGCCCTTGGCGGTACGCACCACAACCGCGCTATACACTTCGCCCTTCTTTACGCGCGAGCGCGGAGCCGCATCCTTGATGCTGACCTTGATGACATCACCAACGCCGGCATAGCGACGCTTGGAACCACCCAACACCTTGATGCACATGACAGCACGTGCGCCGGTGTTGTCGGCCACATTCAAAACAGACTGCATTTGTATCATTTTTCAATCTCCAACTTTTTCCGCCTGCAGCGGCTAGTTTTGGAACCCGTTCGGGTTAGGCCGCCGCAAGCGACGGTGAAACGAAGCCGCGCATTCTATTCAAACTTGCCGAAATGCACAAGCATTAATTTGCCAACTAAATCTCGCTGGCTTTTTCCACCAGTTTTGACACGCGCCATGTCTTGGTCCTGGACAGCGGGCGGGTCTCCTCGATGGTCACCACATCGCCCTGATTGAACTCGTTGTTCTCATCGTGGGCATGGTATTTCTTGGAAACGCGCACGACCTTGCCCAGCACCGGATGCTTCACCTTGCGCTCGACCAGAACGGTGACGGTCTTTTCCATCTTGTTGCTGACCACCGTTCCGGTCAGTACACGCTTCAGATTCGTTGCACTCATTGCTGCACACCCTTCTCGGTCAATACCGTTTTTACACGCGCGATATTGCGACGCACCTTGTTCAATTGACTGGTGTTGCTCAATTGCTGTGTCGCCACTTGCATACGCAGACCGAATTGTTCCTTGCTCAAGGACAACAATTCCTGCTGCAGATCGGCCACCGATTTGGATTTCAGTTCGCTTGCCTTCATGATCACGCCCCTACCTGTCTAACTACGAATGTCGTCTCGATCGGCAGCTTGGCGGATGCCAGCTTGAACGCCTCGCGCGCCAACACTTCAGCCACACCGTCCATCTCGTACAGCATCTTGCCCGGCTGGATCTCGGCGACGTAGTACTCCGGACTACCCTTGCCGTTACCCATACGAACTTCGGCCGGCTTCTTGGAGATCGGCTTGTCCGGGAACACACGGATCCAGATACGTCCGCCACGCTTGATATGACGTGTCATGGCACGGCGCGCCGCCTCGATCTGACGCGCGGTCAGACGACCGCGACCAACGGCCTTGAGGCCGAATTCACCGAAACTGACCTTGTTGCCGCGGGTTGCGACACCGGTGTTGCGGCCTTTCTGTTCCTTGCGGTACTTTCTTCTAGCTGGCTGTAGCATGCTTTGCTCCCGACTTTCTTACTTTCTTTTCCGGCTCGGCCACGACTGGGGCTGCAACTTCTTGCTGCCCTGCATCGCCCTTGTAAACCCAAACCTTGACACCAATGATGCCGTAGGTGGTCTTGGCTTCAGAGAAGCCGTAATCGATGTCGGCACGCAGCGTATGCAACGGCACGCGGCCTTCGCGATACCATTCAGTGCGCGCAATCTCGATACCGTTCAGACGACCGCCGCTCATGATCTTGATGCCCTGCGCGCCCAAGCGCATCGCGTTCTGCATCGCGCGCTTCATGGCGCGGCGGAACATGATTCGCTTTTCCAACTGCTGGGTGATGGAGTCGGCGATCAGTTGCGCTTCCACTTCCGGCTTGCGCACTTCTTCAATGTTCAGGCCGACATCTGGCAAGCCCATGCGCTTCTTCAGCTCATTGCGCAGCAGTTCGATGTCCTCGCCCTTCTTGCCGATCACAACACCCGGACGGGCGGTGTAAATGGTGATCTTGGCGTTCTTCGCGGGACGCTCGATGATGATCTTGGAGACACCGGCACCGGCCAGCTTCTTCTTCAGGTAATCACGAACCTCGATGTCTTTATGCAACAACTCGGCAAAGTTCTTGCTGTTGGAATACCACTTCGAAGTCCAGTTCTTCTGGACGCTCAGGCGGAATCCAATCGGATGTATTTTCTGACCCATGCTCTAGCTCCCGACGGTGATCGTAATGTGGCAGGTTTGCTTCTCGATGCTGTTCCCACGGCCCTTGGCGCGCGGAATCATGCGTTTCAGGGAAGCACCCTTGTCCACGTAGATGGTAGCGACCTTCAATTCGTCGATATCTGCACCATCGTTATGCTCCGCATTGGCAATCGCGGAATCCAGCGCCTTCTTGATGATGGCGCCGCCCTTCTTCGGGCTGAAAGCCAGGATGTTCAAAGCCTGCGCAACGGGCAGACCACGGATCTGG
>JBQGEN010000309.1:0-2064 GCA_052039615.1 Sideroxyarcus sp.
GGCGCCGTGGCTGACGCTGTTCGCGAGCTCCTCGCCGCGCGATTGCCCGCGCGGCAGCGATGCCGGGGATGGGTTTGTCAGACTCGTGCCGGGCATGACGATGTCCCGTGTCGATGTGTCTGCATTTTCTGCCTCGCCATCGCGTTTGGCAATCCGGTCTTTCCCCGTACAATGCGCGTATGAATAGCGCGACCGTTCCTTTTGACCCTGTTGCCGACAGCGATATCGTCTACATGCGTGAAGCGCTGCGGCTGGCCGAACAGGCCGCACTGGCCGGAGAAGTGCCGGTCGGCGCGGTGGTGGTGAAGGACGGACGGATCGTGGGGCGCGGCAGCAATGCGCCCATCTCGCGCCACGATCCGTCCGCGCACGCCGAAATCGCGGCACTTCGTGATGCAGCTCAACATCTGGGCAATTATCGTCTGGTAGGTTGCGACCTGTTCGTTACGCTCGAACCCTGCGTGATGTGCGTGGGTGCGATGTTTCACGCGCGCATCGCCCGCGTGGTGTTCGGTGCGCGCGACCCGAAGACGGGGGCGGCGGGCAGCGTGTTCAACCTGTTCGCCGAGACGCGCCTGAACCACCATGCGCGCACCCACGGCGGGGTGCTGGCCGAGGAGTGCGGCAAGGTGTTGAGCGATTTCTTTGCCGCGCGGCGCGCGCAGCAGAAGGCCCAATGAAGATCACCATCCACATTTCGACGCAGACGCTGGAATTGCTGGACGACAACGGCAAGCCGGTGCGTCGCTATCGCGTCTCCACCGGTGCGAACGGCGTGGGTGAGGAGAACGGCAGTTACTGCACGCCGCGCGGCAGGCATGTCATCCGCGCCAGGATCGGCGCCGGCATGCCTGCGAACACGGTGTTCGTGAAACGCCGTCCGACCGGCGAGATATATACGCCGGAGCTGGGGGCGCAACAGCCGGGGCGCGACTGGATACTGACGCGCATCCTGTGGCTGTCAGGTTGCGAGAGCGGTTACAACCGCGGCGGTTCTTGCGATACCATGCGTCGCTACATCTACATCCACGGCACGCCGGACAGTACGGAACTGGGCAAGCCGGGATCGCGCGGCTGCGTGCGCATGCGCAACGCGGAATTGGCAGAGTTGTTCGACCTGGTGGAAGTCGGGACGCGGGTAGAAATCAGCGCTTGAACAGGAGGAAACATGAGCACTCCTTTTACGGTCAGTCTGGTCAATTGGCACGACGGCGAGCCATTGCTGCGTGCTGTACGCGAGGCGGTGTTCGTCCGCGAGCAGAACGTCCCGGAAGAGCTGGAATGGGACGGCATGGATGACGGCTCCCGCCATGCGCTGGCGCTGAGCCTGAACGGCGAGGCCATCGGTTGCGGACGCATCATGCCGAACGGGCATATCGGCCGCATCGCGGTGTTGCCGCAATGGCGCAACATGAGGGTGGGAACTGCGATCATGGAGGCCTTGCTGGACGAAGCGCACGCAAGGGGTTACAAACAAGTGGACGTGCATGCGCAGGTCCAGGCCATCCCGTTCTACCACATCTTCGGTTTCGTCGAATACGGCAAGGAATTCATGGATGCCGGGATGCCGCACAGGAAGATGAAGCTGAAGCTCACGCCGCGCTGAGCTACTTTCCGTTTATATATTCCTCGTCGCTGAAGTTCATCACCGCCTGCGGCTGGAACACGGTGAAAGCCGTGATCATCATGCCGGTGACGAAGGCCTCGGTGAGCATGAGGATGGGCGTGGCGACGAGATAATGATGCTGTATCTCTCCCCATGTGTATTTGCTCAGCCCCAGCAACAGCAAGGTCGTCACCGCTGCGTTCAGCATGATGGCCAGCGCCCCGCACACGAAGCCGTTGAACAGCACGAACAGGAACAGGTTCTTGGGCAAATTGCGTTTGCTGAATCGCAACAGCCAGTCGCTGAACAGCACCGGGATGGCGATCATCAGCAGGCCGTTCATGCCGAGCGTGAGCAGTCCTGTGTCTGCGCGCAACCAGGTGGCGACCATCACCAGCGTGATGGAAACGGTCGCGATGTGCCAGCCGAACATCAGCATGAACAGCGTCGAGCCCAGG
>JBQGEN010000310.1:0-8973 GCA_052039615.1 Sideroxyarcus sp.
TCCATCCTGCGCCACGACCCCGACAAGATTATGGTCGGTGAAATCCGTGATCCCGAAACGGCTGCCATTGCCGTGCAATCGGCACTTACGGGCCATCTGGTTTTCACTACGGTGCACGCCAACAATGTTTTTGACGTGGTCGGGCGTTTTGCCCATATGGGAATTGACGCATACAGTTTCGTGTCATCACTCAACTGCGTGATGGCGCAGCGCCTGGTTCGCCTCATCTGCGCTAACTGCAGGCGAGATGTGCCAGTGGAGCCGGAGTTGCTGGAACTTTCCGGCCTGGATGCGCGGCAGCATGCCGGCCAAAAATGGTACGAGGGGGCAGGGTGCGGGAATTGCCATGGCACCGGCTATCGCGGGCGCGCTGCCATCACCGAGTTTCTGGACCTGTCCGCCACCATACGCCAGATGATCATTGAGCGCCGCCCGCTGGCCGAACTCCAGCAGGCCGCACTATCCGAAGGCTTTGTCACGCTGCGCCAATCGGCGCTTGCCAAGTTATTGAATGGCGAAACCACACTCAAGGAAATCAATCGTGTCACTTTCGTGGACTAGGCGATTTTCGGTAGCCCCGTCGGTGAGCGCGGGGATTGCCATCGGGCGAAATCGGATTTGTGCCGTTGTGCTTGGCGCGAATGGCGACGACCGGCAAGTACGCGCAGTCCTTAGGCAGGACATGCCAGTGCCGCTTTTCGCGGCGCAGCCCGACACGGCCGCCGAGCATGGGCTTGCCAAAGTATTGCATGCGATAAGCGAAGAATTTCGGGGAGAGTATGCCTCGGTGCATGTTGCATTGCCGGATACGGTGATACGCAGCACGGTCTTTGATCTCGACGAATTGCCGAAAACGACGGAAATGCGCGAAGCGCTGCTGCGCTGGCGCCTCGCCAAGGAATGGCAGCGCTCCGAGGACAGTCTGGACTGTCGCGGTTTCGACCTGGGCGAAGATCGTGGTAAGCGCCTGTTGTTCGGTCAGGCAGGGGACCGCGCCTGGCTAGATTGCGTGCGGCGTGCGTTGGCGCAGGCCGGGATCATGCCGTGGTCCCTCAACGCGGCGGCGGTCTATCGCTTCAATTGTTTTCACGACGCGATGGTCGGCAGCGGCGGCGCATTGCTCTCTCTCGATCCTGATTGCTGGAATCTGCTGCTATGGGACGACACTGGGCGGGTTCGAAAAGTGCTCACCCGCCTGCGCCAGGATCTGGCGGTGGAGGATGAGGTGGCATCGATTGCTGACGAAGTCGAGCGTGCCATTCTCGCTTACGTGCAGGGGGGCATCCGTATAGGGAGGTTCCATCTTGCGGGAAGCGGGGCGGAAATGGCGATACTCGCGGAAATGTTCAACGCACGCCTTCGCGAGCGGGTGGTAGCTCTGCACGCAGACACAGGTATTTCTGGAACCGTTGCTGGAGTGAGGGACGGCCTTGCGCCGCTTGCGCTGGCGACCGCACTAAACACATGAAGATACCAACCAATTTTGTTCGTCCGATACAACAGGCGGTGATTCCGGTGGTGGTGGCGCTGTGGTTTGCTGCATTCTGTTTTTCGACGGCAGCATGGTGGCTGGTCGACGATGCAACAGAACTGCGCGCGGAACTGCCGCAGTTGCGTCAGCGCCTCGATCGCATCGCAACGGCCGGAGGTGCCGCTGCGGCGCCGGTGCAACTGCCGTCAGCCCGTGAACTGACACAGACGCGCGACCGAGTCGCGAAAGTCAACGCGGCGGCCCAGACCAAGGGCTTGCCGACGTCAGCGCTGCTGAGCGAACTGGCAACGCTGTTGCCGGCGGAGGCATGGCTGACCAGCATCCATCACCGCGCAGCGGAGGGCAACGTGCTGCTGGTGGCAGCGGCAGCGAGCGCCGAACCGCTGTCCGCCCTACTGCTCAAACTGGAGCGAGATCCCCTCTTTGAGGAGGTAATGCTGCTGCGCGAGATACAGCCGGTCAACGGCAGGTCAGGCGTGCAATACGAAATTCGCATGAAGGTGCGTTCATGAGAGGCTTTGCCGAAACCTTGTCCGTGCTGCGCTACAGCATGCGCAGCAAAGCGGCACGCCATGCCGTGTTTGCCATGCTGACGGGGGCAATCGCCTGTCTGGCGATCGCGTTGGTGTGGTGGGGGCCGGCGAAACGAGAACAAATCAGGCTGGTGGAAAATATCGATGCCAAACGTACCTCCATGGTAGAAACCGTGCGCACGACGCAAGTGGCGCGCGCAGAGAGCGAGGCGCTGACCGCCGTCGCATTGCTCGAAAAGAAACTTGAAGTGCGCGCGGGTCAGGCTGAAATCATACAAGGGATCGCCCGGCTCGCATCAAAGAGCGGCGTACGCGTGACATCGCAATCTTTCGACGAGGGCCGGGTGCCGCGCGGCGATGCGCAGCTCTATCTGGAGCTTGGGCTGTCAGGAGATTATGTGTCGTTGCGCCGACTGATGGGTGGTCTGGCTGTGCTTCCCATGTGGATCGAAGTGGTGGAAGCACGCATCGAGCGCGCAGAAGCGGGGGGCGCACCGGTAAGAGCGCAATTGCGGCTGCTGACCTACCGCAATGCGAAGGAGCAGCCATGAACCGCCGCTACCAAGTCTATCTTGGCGTGATCGCATTTCTGGTCCTGGTCATTCTCGGGCGATTGTGGCTGAACTCCGGGAAAGTTTTCGTGGGGAAAGACACTGGTGAAGCAGCGCATGGCGTGGTTTTCCTTCCGGAGGATTTCAGATTGCACGTGGATGTTCATGTGGCGAACGGGCCCCATCGTGACCTGTTCCAGGCGCAAGGCGGCACGCCGCTGCCCCACACAGACCATGCCAGACCGGCTACGGTCAAGGTCAAGGCCGCGACATTGCCGCCGGCAAATCCCGCGCAAACCGGGGGGCAGCCAGCGGACAGTGCGCTTGGACAGTTCAAGCTTCTCGGCGTGGTGTTCCGTGGCGGCAAGGGTCAAGTTTACCTCGCCTTCGATAAGGACAGCGTTATGGCGCACGCCGGGGATACGGTGCTCGGTCAATTCGCTGTAGACAGGGTCGCCGTTGACGCCGTAGAACTGAGGGATTTGAAAACCAACACCATTAGAAGGATACCCGTATCGGGTAAGCGAGAACGATGACATTTAACAACCTGATTATCCGAGCGCTGCTGGCTGTCGCAACACTCACCCTGGCATCTTGTGCCGGGCATATGAAGCGCGGCGACGAATATGCGGCGAAGGACGAATGGACGAAGGCGATTCTCGAATACCGCCAGGCCTACGGCGAAAGTCCGGATGACATCGAGGTCAAGTCGCGCTTGAAGCAGCGGGAGATGACGGCTGCCGACTATTACTATCATCGCGGCGAAATGGCAATGGCGAGAATGGATCTCGACGGCGCCATTGCATGGTTCCAGCAGGGGCTGGTGGCGATGCCGGACAATGACAAGCTGCGAAGCGCCATGAAAGATGCCCAAATGCGTAAAGAGGCGGCTGCCCTTTATGAGGAAGGAACGAATCTCATGGCGGTCGGCAAACAGGAAGATGCCAAACGGCGTCTCTTAAGGGCACTGGAGGTATGCCCAGACCATAAGGATTCGATGATAAAACTGGCGGAAATCGAGAAGCAGGAATTGGGGGCCGCAAGCGAAAGTCTGGCGTTGAGTTCCAGTGCGCCGATCACACTCAACTTCCGCGAGACCGATATTCGTGATGCATACGAATTCCTCACCAAATCGTTTGGCGTCAACGTCATCTTTGACGATAGCCTGAAGAATGTAGCGGTGACGCTGTATGCGAAGGACGTGACCTTCGAACAGGGACTCGGTTTATTGCTTGCGACCAGCAAGACGTTCTACCGGAAGATCGGCCCGAATACGATCCTGGTGGCATTGGACAATAAGGAAAAGCGCGGGCAGTACGAAGACCAGTTGGTGCGCACCTTCGCTTTGAATACGGTCGTCGCCAAGGAAATGGCCGACGTACTCAAGGGCGTGCTCACGATCAAAAAGATCGTGATCAATGAACAGCTCAACACCATTACGATCCGCGACTCGGAGGAGGTCATCCGTCTTGCCGAGCGCATGATTCAGAATAACGACAAGAAACCCGCCGAGGTGCTTCTGGAGGTCGAGATACTGGAGATAAGCCGTACCAAAGCCGAGAATCTCGGGCTTGATTTCGGCAGCTACCAGGTCACAGCAGCCGTGCCGGTTTTCCCGTTGACGAGTTCGTTCCGGGCTGCGCAGAGCACTGGTACGCTCACGCTGCCTTCGGCCACGCTGCATTTTTTCAAGCAGGATGTGGATGCGAAGACGCTCGCCAATCCGAGGATCCGCGTGATCAGCGGCAAGCCCGCCAAAATCCACATCGGCGACCGTGTGCCGCTGATTGCGACGACGATACAGGATGCTACCGGGCAGGTGCGCAACACTTTCGACTACAAGGACATCGGCATCGGGCTGAGTGCCGAGCCTACGGTACACCTCGACAACTCGGTGTCTGTAAAGCTTGGTTTAGTCGTGAGCACGCTCGGACAGAACCTCGGCACCCCAAGCCAGCCCGCATTCAGTATCGGTTCGCGCGATGCCGAGACCTTCATGCTGTTGCGTGACGGCGAGACGGCCATACTCGGCGGATTGATACAGGATAACGAACGTAATGCCCGGATAAGAGTGCCGGGGTTTGGTGATATTCCGGCGCTCGGCGCGCTTTTCAGTTCGTTCAACAATTCCCGTGACCGCACGGATGTGCTGCTGACGATTACGCCACGCGTGGTGCGAGGATGGGAGCAACCCACCGCATCCGAGCGCCAGTTCTACTCGGGCACCGAGAATAGTTATGACAACCGGCAATTGTTCGCCGAACTCAAGACCAGAGCGGTGTCTGATGCCGGCGCGCCACTTGCACCCAAGATCGACACCAGCGGAGCCCTTACATCGGCTGGACAACTTGCGCCGGCAGCCGAATCGCCCGATGTGCCCGTCGCGACCGCCGGGCTTTTGCCAACGCCTGCACCGACCCAGTCGGCGGCGAGGCCGCTGCTCGATTTTTCTGAACCGGTCTACGAAGCGGCTGCAGGACAGGAATTCAGCATAAAACTGACCGGACAGAATCTGGGTGGGGTTGCTACGCTTCCCATCGAGATACTCTACAACCCGCAGGTGATGAACTTCGTTCGTGCCGAGGCGGGCGAGTCGTCGCCTCAGTCTTTCAGCGCGGCTGCCGATGGCGATAAGGGCGTGATTTCGGTCAAGCTGGCTTATGCGCCCGATGCGGCCCCCAAAGATTCGTCCGTTATCGGCAATCTGGTCATGCATGCGGACACTTCCGGCGTTTCTTACCTGATCTACCGCACCAAGACCGTGACTGGTGCGGGCGGTGAAATAATCGATGCGCAAACCAAGGCTTCCCGTGTTGTGGTCAAGTGATTGCAGATCCGCTGCGGGCCTGACGCTGATTGAGCTTCTGGTGACGCTCGCGATCCTGTCCATTCTTGCGACGGCAGCGCTGCCCTATGCCGAGCTTACCGTGCGCCGGGGCAAGGAATTGGAACTGCGTCGCTCGTTGCGTGAAATACGCAGTGCCATCGACGCTTTCCACGATGACTGGGTCGCCGGACGGATCGCGCATGGCGGCGGCTCTGCCAGCGCGGACGGCTATCCAACAAGGTTGCAGGTGCTGGTCGATGGCGTGGATAACGGCCAAGCCGGCGGCGGCAAGCGCCGTTATCTGCGGAGCGTGCCGCGCGACCCACTCGCCGAAACGGCAGCGCAAGCTCGCGCTGAACAGTGGATGGTACGCGGCTATCAGGATGATCCCGACGCGCTCACCTGGAATGGCAAGGACGTCTACGACATCCATTCCAGGTCGGAGGCCGAGGCCATCGACAATACGAAATATCGGGACTGGTGATGCGCGCACGCGGATTTACCCTGCTGGAGCTACTGTTCGTGCTGATCATTGTGGCGCTTCTGGCGGGCATAGTCGGGCCCATGCTGGTTGGTTCGATCAGCCGCGCGCGCGAATCCACGCTGAAGGAAGACATTCATATCCTGCGCCGCGCCATTGACGACTACTACGCGGACAACGGCAAGTATCCGGGCGAACTCAATGAACTTGTCGATAAACGTTATCTGCGCGGCATACCGGCAGACCCCGTGACGGAGCGGCGAGATACCTGGATTGTCGTGCGCAGCGGCGATGACAGAGGGGTGGGGGGCATCATCGACGTGCACAGCGGTTCCGAACAGGCGGCGAACGATGGCACGTTTTACCGGGATTGGTGAAGCAGGGCAATCAGCAGTATCCCGATAATCACATGGAGGCATGTATGTCATTCGATACAAAGTCGGCAACGCGACGCGGCAGGCGGCGCGTAAGCAGCCGTTGTGGCGCAAAAAAACAGACAGGTTTCACGCTGATGGAACTGCTGCTGGTCTTGGTCATTGTCGGGTTGCTTTCCGCCGTGGTGGGGCCGACCTTGTACCAACGCATCAAACCGGCGAAAGAAACGGCGGTGCGCGAGCAGATTGAAAACTTCGGCACGGCGCTCGACAGCTACCTGGTGGACATGGGGCGTTACCCGACCACTCAAGAAGGGCTCAAGGCATTGCGTGCGAAACCGGATGGTTCGGAAAAATGGAAGGGGCCATACCTCAAGAAAGACATACCGAATGATCCGTGGGGCGGCTCTTACGCATACCGCGCGCCGGGACGCAGCGGCGGGTATGAAATCGTGTCCTTCGGCGTGGACGGGCGCGAGGGCGGGGAAGGCGAGAATGCCGATATCAATAGCTGGGAAACCGCGAAATAGTCTGAACCGCGAACGCGGTTTCACTTACGCCATGGTGCTGGTCGCTATCGTGCTGATCGGCATCTTTGCCGGCGTCGCAGACATCGCAACTTCGCGCATCGTACAGGCTGATCGCGAGCAAGAACTGATCTTTCGCGGGATGGCCTACCGCAGTGCAATCCAGCGCTACTACGCGGTGGCGAAGCGCTATCCACGTTCGCTGGATGAATTGCTGCAAGACCCGCGCTTTGCCCATCGTACCCATTTGCGCGCGCTTTATTCCGACCCGATGGCACGAAAACAGGCAGCGGTGAATGGGAACGGCGGCTGGCTTCTGGTGCGCGCAGCCGACGGAGGCATCGCCGGCGTGGCGAGCAGAAGTCGGCAGGAGCCGATGAAGAAAGCCAATTTTCCGCCTGGTTTCGAGAAGTTGGAAGGCGCGAAAAGCTATGCGGAGTGGATTTTTGACTATGCGCCGCACGCGGTCAGCGCTGCGAAATCCGCTACGGGATTGGTGCTTGGGAATGCAGTCTCAAGATGACTAATGGCACCAACGAACGAGAAAGGAACAGTTGATTATCTGATAAAGAAAATCAGGTGAATTCCAATGACGCTACAAATTTCCGAAAGACAGATAAATTTCAGTGAAGGGTTCAATTTCCTCTTCGACATTCTCGACGATGGCTTGATGGTGCTCGATCTCAGTGGTCGGATCATGGATGTCAATCACAACTTGCACGAACGCCTGGGTTACGCGCGGGAAGAAATGCTGGGTAAGAACCTCTCGCAATTTGACCAGCATAACGATGACGAAAAGATATCCCAAATAATCGAGGCAATAAGAAGCTTGGGAAGAGCGGTATTCGAGGCGGCATACATTCAAAAAAATGGCTCGGCAATGCCGTCCAGGGTCAATGGCAAGCTGGTCAAACTTAATGGAGCAGACGTCATATTCGGCTTTATCAGGGATGTTGCCGAGTGCAAGGAGGCAGAGACCGCGGCATCCAGGCTGGCCTATTACGATCCGCTGACCGAACTTCCAAATCGCAGGTTGATGCTGGAACGGTTGCGGCACGCTTTGGCAACAAGCAGCCGGAACGAAACATACTGTGCACTTCTGCTCCTCGACCTCGACAATTTCAAGACCGTCAACAATATCCGGGGACATGATGCAGGAGATGCCCTGCTGCAAAAGGTTGCGCACCGCCTTAGATCTTCAGTACGTGGGAGCGATACCGTAGCCAGGCTCGGTGGAGATGAATTCGTGGTGATTCTGGAAGGCTTGGGCTCCAAGTGCGAGGACGCCGCCCAATTTGCCAAGGCAGTAGGTCATAAGCTGCTCACGGAACTTTCCAGACCTTACGACTTTAATGGCAAGGAATATTCGGGATCGGCCAGTGTCGGGATTGCTCTTTTGGGGAGTGGGGCGAGAGAAGATGCAGGAGAACTTCTCAAGCATGCCGGCATAGCCATGTATGAAGCCAAGACTACCGGGCGTAATACCTTGCGGTTCTTTGACCAGGCGATGCAGGCGGCCATTGAGCAAAAAGCGCTAATCAATACGGGGATGCGCGCAGCATTGCGTATGGACAGATTTGTCCCTTATTACCAGAAGTGTGTTGACAGCCATGGCAAGGTGATCGGTGCCGAAGTGCTGATCCGATGGCGTGATCCGGAGCGCGGACTGATTCTGCCCAAGGAGTTCATATCGCTGGCGGAGGAATCCGGGCTGATCGTATTTATAGGGCTATGGATGCTGGAGGAAGTGTGCGCACAACTCAAGGCATGGGAAGCTCAGGAACATACCAAAGGGCTCAAGTTGTCGGTCAATGTCAGCTCTCAGGAATTCAGGCAAAAGGATTTTGTCGCCGGGCTCCACCGCGTCATTGAAAAAACCGGCGCCAACCCATCTCTGTTGGAACTGGAAATTACAGAGAGCATGCTGCTGGGCAACATGGATGACTTCATCGAAAAAATGCATGCTCTACAGGAGATCGGCGTTTCATTTTCGCTGGACGATTTTGGCACTGGCTACTCCTCGTTGTTCTATCTTAAAAAATTGCCGCTTAACAAAATCAAGATAGACCAGAGTTTTGTCAAAGACCTGGGTGCGGATAAAAACGATGAAGCCATCGTGCAGACCATCATCCAAATGGGGAAGACTCTGGGGCTGGAAGTAACGGCAGAGGGGATTGAGACGGAGCAC
>JBQGEN010000311.1:0-13283 GCA_052039615.1 Sideroxyarcus sp.
CAGCTGATTAATTATTTCTGCCACAATTTCAAAAGAATGACGCACCGGCGCAGGATACAAATGCCAACTGCCATGGGCATATAAATTCCTAATTTTTGGAATAATTTCTAGAAAATCCCCCAACCAGTCGTGATCCAAATCCTCTTGCGTAACGATGATTTCCGATTCGTCCTCCACCCATCTATTAATACCTGCATTCGCCATTTCCTGACTTTTTTGAAAACCATAACGTGACTTAGCTCGTTTCCATGCCCAATGCTCACGGGTAGAAATGTCTTCATTCCTGATAAAGCCACTTTTAATTGCATACCTCATAAGCCTTTTAAGTCCAGGCTCAATATTCTTTGGATGTCTCTTAGTTTCCTCTGCAACAAAATCCGAAAATCTTTCGCGAAGTGCAAACTCAAGACTTGCTAGAGCATGTTGTTCGGCAACAGAGTAGAAGCGATAGACGAACCACGCATACAAGTACAAGTTCTTTGCCGTCTCAAAATGGGCTGCAATTTCTACTGGAACACATTCATTCAATGTGAAACATGAGATCGCCTCATATTGGTCGTCTATAACTCTATTCCGTTGTTGCCCTGTTCTCAAATCCAGCTTAACGAAATAACTATGACGCGGATCAGGATCGCATATTTGCTCAGGTTGCCTTAACCGATCGCTCTCTGTTACTTGGTTGCTCATTGCTCAATTACCCTAATTCCTCAACGGCTTCCCATTCTTCAACATATGCTCGATCCGCGCCTGCGTTTTCCCAGTCGCGAGCAGCTCCATGAAATTGCGCCGCTCCAGGTCGAGCAGCCATTGCTCGTCCACCAGGCTGTTCGGTTCCACGTCGCCGCCGCACATGGTCTCGGCGACGCGGCAGCCGATGTCGTAGTCGTGCTCGGAGATGAAGCCGCCCTGCAGCAAGTTGACCATCGCGGCCTTGAGGGTGGCGATGCCGGTGCGGCCGGCGACCTGGATCTGGCGCTGGTGCAGTGGCGGGCGGTACGCGGTGGCGTTGAGCGCCTTCGCTTCCTCCTTGGCGATGTGCAGCAGCTCGAATTTGTTCATCACGATGCGGTCGGACTGCCGCAGGTAGCCCATCTCCCTTGCCAGCTCGGCGCTCTTGGCGACTTCGCCCATGGCGATGTTCTGGAAGTAGCGACGCACGAAGGGGAAGATGTCCACGCGGTGCTCGTTGGCGAAGCGTTGCGCTTCCTGTGAGGCGCGCTGCGTCATCTCCTTGCAGCCGCCGCCCGCGGGCAACAGGCCGACGCCGACCTCGACCAGGCCGATGTAGCTTTCCAGCGTGGCGACGATGCGCGTGCAGTGGATGGAGAATTCGCAGCCGCCGCCGAGCGCCAGGCCGTCCACGGCGGCGATGGTTGGCACCTGCGCGTACTTAAGGCGCATGGAGGTCTGCTGGAACTTGGCCACCACGGCTTCGACATGGGGCACGTTGCCGGTGGCGGCGTTGACGATCTCGCCCAGTCCGCCGCCGCCCGCGACGGTGTATTTGACGCGGGTGACCGCGCCCTTGAGCTTGCCGAACAGGCCGCCCGATTCCGCAGCGCCTTCCTGCACGCCCTGCATCAGTTGCAGCAGGTTGGCCCCGGCGGAGAACGGCGGCTCGCTCTGCCACAGGATGAGTGCGCTGAAATGCGCCTCGGCCTCGTTCACCGCGCGCAGGATGCCGTCCAGCACCTCGTTGCTGACGGTGTGCATCTTGGTCTTGAAGCTGAGGATGGCGATGTCGTCGCCGGTGTGCCACAGGCGCACTTCGTCGGTCTCGAAGATGGTCTCGCCGTAGTGGCGTTCTTCGCCGAGCAGGTGGTCGGGGTAGAGTTGGCGGCGATAGACGGGAAGGGTTGAGCGCGGGTGGTATGCACCGACCCTCTCCCCCAGCCCCTCTCCCGCAAGCGGGCGAGGGGAGCGAGGTGTGCCCTCTCCCGCTTGCGGGAGAGGGGGGAGCGAAGCGGAGGGAGAGGGTGCGAAGGAACCTTGCGGCGTGTGGACGCCGGTGCGGCTCGGGTCGGTGGCCCAGGTGGGCAACGGCGTGGCGGCCATCGCCTTGCCGGCCGCGATGTCGGCGCTGATCCAGCCTGCCACCTGCTGCCAGCCTGCCGCTTGCCAGATCTCGAACGGGCCGTTGTCCCAGCCGAAGCCCCAGCGCACGGCGAAATCGAGATCGCGCGCGTTGTTGGCGATGATCTCCAGATGCAGCGCGCAGTAGTGGAACACGTCGCGGAACACCGCCCACAGGAACTGCGCCTGCGGGTGCTGGCTGTTGCGCAGCCCGGCGAGCTTCTTCGCCCAGTCGCGCTCGCGCAATATCTCCTTCACGCCCTCGTCCACCTTGGCGTCGGACAGGCGGTATTCGCGCGTGTGCAGGTCCAGCACGTGGATCTCCTTGCCGATCTTCATGTACACGCCGCGCTTGGTCTTCTGCCCGAGCGAGCCCTGATCCACCAGATAGTTGAACCAGCTCGGCAGTTCGAAGTGTTGGTGCCACGGGTCTTCGGTGAGGTTCTCGCGCATGGTGTTGACCACGTGCGCGAACACGGCGAGGCCGACCACGTCCAGCGTGCGGAAAGTGGCGCTCTTGGGGCGGCCGAGGTAGCGCCCGGTGAGCGCGTCCACCATGTCGAAGCCGAGCTTGAACGCCTCCGCGTGATGCGTCGTGGCGAGCATGGAGAACACGCCGACGCGGTTGGCGATGAAGTTGGGCGTGTCCTTGGCGCGCACCACGCCCTTGCCCAGCGTGGAGACGAGGAAGGTCTCCAGTTCATCGAGCAGGCCAGCTTCGGTCTCGCGGCACGGGATCAGCTCGACCAGGTGCATGTAGCGCGGCGGGTTGAAGAAATGGATGCCGCAGAAGCGGTGGCGCAGGTTGTCGGGGAATGCCTGCGCGAGTTCGTTGATGGACAGGCCCGAGGTGTTGCTGGCGAAGATGGCGCGCTCGGCAACGTAAGGCGCGACCTTGCGGTACAGGTCGGATTTCCAGTCCATGCGTTCGGCGATGGCCTCGATGACGAGGTCACAGCCACGCAGCTGCTCCAGATGCTGCTCGTAGTTCGCCGGCTGGATATAGGTGATCCGGGACGAGCTGGAGATGGGCGCGGGATCGAGCTTCTTCAGGCCGTCCAGCGCCTTGTTGACGTTGCCGTTGGGGTCGCCCGCTTTCGCCGGCAGCTCGAACAGCAGCGTCTCGACGTTGGCGTTGACCAGGTGCGCCGCGATCTGCGCGCCCATCACCCCTGCCCCCAGCACTGCAACCTTGCGAATCTTCAGATGATTGCTCATCGCGACACTCCCCGTCAGTTACTTGAAAAGCGGCGGAAGAAAGCCCCCGCCGCGCAAACCGAAAACTCAGAACGCGTAGGCGTATTGCACAGCCACGATGTTCACGCTGTTGGCGTATGTGCCGACCAGATTGCCCGCGCCTGTGGCGGTCTGGTCGTTGGCGATGCTGGCATCCTTCATGAACAGGTGCGCATAGCCGAAGTCGAGCGTGCCCGCCTGCGACAGTCTGTACTGGCCGCCTATCGCCAGCCAGGTGCGGTCGCTGTCGGGAATGCGCGCGGTGCGGTAGGCGTCGGGGACCGGCGTCTTGTCGTGGGCGACGCCGACGCGCGCCAGCCACTGCTCGTTGTAGTGATGGGTCGCGCCCACGGCGACGCGCCAGGTGCTCTTCCAGTTGTGCTGTGCCGTCTGCACGTTGCTGCCGTCGGCCCGGTCTATCTTCAGTTGCTGCAGCACGCCCCAGCCGGTGCGGGTCGCGTCCGCCATCAGGTCCCACTTGTCGCTCAGTTGGTGGAAGGCGCTGATGGAGAACGAGTCGGGCATGGTGATCGGCAGGGTCACGTCGCCATTGGCCAGCGACGGGCTGGCCGCCAATGCGGCCGGGACGTTGCTGAAGGTGACAGTGCCGTTGAGCGTGTATTTGATGCGGGAGCGGTAGGAGACCCCGATGCGCGTGGCAGGCGTGACGTCGACCAGTGCTCCAACGTTGTAGCCCCAAGCGGTATCGCTGCCGGTCATGGTGCTCACACCTTCCAGCCCTGCGCCGAGCGCGCCTCCCGCCGCGGCGCTGTAATTCACCGCGCTGGTCAGGTCACCCGAGATGTGCTGGTAGTTGAGGCCGGCGCCCAGACTGATGCTGTCGCTGACCTGGTAGGACACGGAGGGATTGAGGTTGATGGTCTGGATCTTGGACTTGATCGCCTGGAAACGGCCGATCCAGCTCGGGTCGTACTCGGTCTGCAGGCCGAACGGCACATTGATGCCGAGGCCGAAGCGCATTGCTGCGTCCTGTTCCATCACCATGTAGGTGTTGGGCACCAGTGCCAGGCCGCCGGCGTCGCCACCGTTGCCGCCCGCAGTCTGCAGCGGCGCGCCGCTCGAGCCGGTGTCGGAAAATCTGGCCGAGGGCTGGATGAGACTGCCCGCCACGGTCACCTGCTTGCCCTGCAACCGCGACATGCCTGCCGGGTTGAAGAAGATGGTAGTGGCATCCTCGGCCGCCGCGGCTCCGCCCGCGAACGCATTGCCGAGTCCGCTGCTCTGCTCGATCAGGGCGAATGCCGCCGCTGCCGCATTTCCGGACAACGCCAACAAGGCGCCGGCCACCACCACTGTCACCACACACTGCCTGCACTTCACATCCACTACTCCCCGTTCATTTCAAAAGATAACCGCCGCCGCATGACGCGACTTCAAGCCAAAACGATCATTGTGGCGGCAGCGGGCGCGGCTTGCGATCCTCGCCCACGGCGACATAGGTCAGCTGCGCTTCGGTCACCTTGAGCGAGGTCGGGTTCTCCGGATCGCGCTGCACATAGACCTCGACGTCCACGGTGATCGAGGTGGTGCCGGTCTTGAGGATGCGGGCGTAGAAACTCACCACGTCGCCGACGAAGATCGGCTGCTTGAACACGAACGAGTTCACCGCCACCGTGGCCACCCGGCCGCGGGCGCGGTGCACGGCGGGGATGCTGCCGGCGACGTCCACCTGCCCCATCAGCCAGCCGCCGAAAATGTCGCCGGTGTAGTTCGCGTCCGACGGCATCGCCGCCACGCGCAGGGTCGGTTGCCGGTCCGGCAACGGGGTCGGGATCTCGGTGTGCATGGCTCAGTGCCCCCGGTACAGTTGATCGATATCGGCGGCGAAGCACTTTGCGACCTCGGCGCGCTTGACCTTCAGGGTCGGCGTGAGCAGTCCGTTCTCGATGCTCCACGGCTCGCTCAGCAGCAGCACGCGATGCACGTTGGCATAGCCGGGGAAATCGCGCAGGTTGCGCGCGATGCGGCGCAGCACCTTGGCCTCGACATTGCTGTCGGTCAGCGATTCCGGCATGTCCGGGCGCACGCCGACCTTGGCGGCAACGGCCGGCCACACTTCCGCATTGAGCACCGCCAGCGCCACCAGGTAGGGTTTGCCTTCGCCACAGATCATTATCTGGTCGATCAGCGGGTCGTGCTGCACGATGGCGGCTTCCATGTCGCCCGGCGGTATCTTCTCGCCGTTGGACATGACGATGATCTCCTTCAGGCGGCCGGTGATGTAGATGTGCCCGCTCTCGCTGATGTGCGCGACGTCGCCGGTGTTGAGCCAGCCGTCGGCATCGATCATGGCGCGGGTCGCCTCGGGATTGTTCCAGTAGCCCATCATCACGTTCGGCCCCTGCACCAGCAGGGCGCCCTGCTCGCCGAGCTTGACCCGCACGCCGCGTATCGGCTGGCCCACGCTGTCGGGGAAATTGTTCTCCAGCTTGTTGCCGCTGATGATCGGGCTGGTCTCGGTAAGGCCGTAGCCCTGCACCACCGGCAGGCCGAGGCCGACGAACATGCGCGAGATCTCGGGCGCGAGCGCCGCGCCGCCGCTGACGGCGGTGCGCAGACGTCCGCCGAGGCGGTCCAGTATCTTCTGCGCCACCAGCTTCTGCAACAGCGGCCACAGCAGGAACGTGGGGCGCCAGCCGCCGCGCCCCTGCTCGCGCAGGAAGCGCTCCCAGCCGACCTCCACCGCCAGCTTGAACAGCAGCAGCTTGAGCGGCGAGCCCTCCCTCAGCTTGGTGTTGATCGCGCCGTATACCCGCTCGTAGATACGCGGCACCGAGATCAGGATGGTCGGGCGGATGTGCTTCAGATCCTCCGACAGCAGCGGGATGGAGCGCGCATAGGCGACCGTGGCGCCGGTCATCACCTGCAGGTAGTAGCCGCAGGTGCGCTCGAAGGTGTGCGACAGCGGCAGGAAGGACAGCATCAGGTCGTCGCCGCGCACGACGAAGGTCCCCAGCGCGGCATGCGCGTTGGACAGCATGTTGTTGTGGCTGAGCATCACCCCCTTCGGCCGTCCGGTGGTGCCCGAGGTGTAGATGATGCTGGCCAGTTCGCCGGGCTCGCATGGCACGGCTGGCTGCAGTCGAGCGCTGTCCGGCAGGCACGTTGCCGCGGAATGCAGCCGCGCCTCGTCGCTGGCGAACTCGTCCAGCGCGATGAAGCGCTGCACGCCGGCCATCTGCCCGAGCACGCCGGAGAGTTCCTGCCATTGCTCGGCGGTCTCGAACAGCAGCACCTTCACCTGCGCATCGTTGACGATATAGGCAATGTTGTCCGCGCGATCCACCGTGTACAGCGGCACGGTGATGAGCCCCAGCGACATCGCGGCCTGGTCGAACATCACCCATTGCGGGCAGTTGCGCAGCATGAGCGCGACACGATCGCCCTTCGCCAGCCCTTCCCTGGCCAGGGCGGCCTGCCAGCGCGCCACCTGTTCCAGCATCTGGCGCCAGCTCAGGTCGACCCAGGCCGACTGCCGCGCATCGAAATGACGATAGGCGACCTTGTCCGGCGTGCGCCGCGCGCGTTCCAGAAACAGGCCGTGCAGCGTCACGGCCTGCTCCGGCGAAATGACATCTTGTAATTGTGCCTGCATGTCACACCTCCCTTTGTGTTCTTATTGTCCCCGCTCCAGAAACAGATCGCCCTGCAGCCGCACCCCGGGGGTGACGGCATAGTGGTCCAGGTTCTTCACGCCGATCGCGCGCAGCACCTCGTCGTCGATGAAGAAATGGCCGCTGAAGGTCTTGCTGTCGCGCAGCAGGATGGCATGCGCCGCGTCCGCCACGATGGCCGGCTTGCGCGAGGCGCGCAGCACCTCGGGCGGAAAATTGAACTCGATGGCGGCGGTGGCGATGGTGGTGCGCGGCCACAGGCAGTTGACCGCGATGCCGTCGGCCGCGAATTCCCTGGCCAGACCGAGCATGACCATGCTCATGCCGTACTTGGAGATGGTGTAGGCGACATGCGGCGCGAACCACTTCGCCTCCAGGTTGATCGGCGGCGACAGCGTGAGGATATGCGGATTGGCAGCCTTCTTCAGGTGCGGGATGCAGGCCTGCGACGCGAAGAAGGTCGCGCGCATGTTCACGTCCCACATCAGATCGAGGCGTTTCGCCGTCGTCTCCAGCGTGGGCGTCAGGCTGATGGCGCTGGCGTTGTTGACCAGCACGTCGATGCCGCCGAAGTGGGCAGCGGCCTGCTCGACCGCGTCATGGATGGCCTGCTCGTCGCGCACGTCGAGCTGGATCGCCAGCGCTTCCCCGCCCGCCTCCACCACTTCTTGCGCCACGCTATGGATGGTCCCCGGCAGCCTGGGATGCGCCTCCGCCGTTTTGCCGGTGATGATCACCCGGGCGCCGTCACGCGCGCAGCGCAGGGCGATCTCGCGGCCGATGCCGCGTGAGGAGCCGGTGATGAAGATGGTCTTGCCGCGCAGATCATTCATGGTCTAAACACCGTCGCTGTTCAACGTAGCGTGGGCATGCCGTGCCCACGCGGTGATCGATGCAAATTGAAGGCGGGCAGCGTGCCGCCCGCCCTACCCTGCCGCCCGCAACTGCTCCGGCGCGAAATCATCCACCATGATGACCTTGCGCCGCAGGGCGTAGTCGCGCTCGAGCTGCAGCGCCTGTTCGGCATCGATGATGCCCAGCCCGCGCGCTTCGGCGATCTGCTGCAGTTCCTCGCGCGTCTTGAGCTTGCCTTCCTTGCGCGCCTTCTCCAGCACGGCCTGCAGCGGTTCGCACGCCAGCGTGCTGGCGAGGGCGGCTTCCAGCGCGCCGACCGCATCCTCCTCGTCGGACGAAATGAACATGCCGGCGGTCAGGCGCTCGCGTGCCGCACCGGGCTTGAGCAGCAGGGAGGCGACCTCGTGGCCGAGATGGTCGCCGGGCGGCTTGCGCCATTGCCCGAGCGGAAAGATCATGGCGCGCAGCAGCAGCGCGGCAAAGCGGTTGGGGAAGTTCTGCAGCACGCCGTCGAACGCGGTCTGGATGCGGTACAGCCCGTCCTGCATGCCCCAGTGCAGCAGCGGCAGGTCTTCCGCCAGGCGGCCGTCGTCCTCGAAGCGCTTGAGCACGGCCGAGCACAGGTACATCTGGCTCAGCACGTCGCCCAGGCGCGCGGACAGTTTCTCGCGGCGCTTGAGGCCGCCGCCCAGCACCAGCATGGCGACATCCGCGGCGAACGCGAACGCTGCCGAGTAGCGCGTCAGCGCCTGGTAGTAGCGCTTGGTCGGCTGCTCGGTCGGCACGCCGATGACGAGTCCGCCGGTCAGGCCGTAGACCAGGCTGCGCACCGCGTTGCTGAGGCTGAAACTGATGTGCCCGAACAGCGCCGCGTCGAATTCCTGCACCGCGCGCTTGCTGTTCTGGTCGTGCGCCGCATGGATCTCCCTCAGCACATAGGGATGCGCGCGCACCGCGCCCTGGCCGAAGATGATGAGGCTGCGCGTAAGGATATTCGCGCCCTCGACCGTGATGCCGATCGGCGTCTGCTGGTAGGCGCGCGCCAGATAGTTGTCCGGCCCCATGCAGATGCCCTTGCCGCCGTGCACGTCCATGGCATCGTTGATGACCTGGCGGCCGCGCTCGGTGCAGTGGTATTTGACGATGGCGGAGATGACCGATGGCTTGCCGCCCAGGTCCACCGCCTGCGCGGTCATGGTGCGCGCCGCGTCCATCACGTACAGATTGCCGGCGATGCGCGTGAGCGCCTCTTCCACGCCCTCGAACTTGCCGACCGGCAGCTTGAACTGCTTGCGCACGCGGCAGTAGGCGCCGCTGGTGCGCGCCGCCATCTTGGCGCCGCCGACCGCGCTGGACGGCAGCGAGATGGAACGCCCCGCCGCCAGGCAGTCCATCAGCATGCGCCAGCCCTGGCCGATGCGCATGGTGCCGCCGATGATGTAGTCCATCGGGATGAACACATCCTTGCCCGTGGTCGGGCCGTTGAGGAAAGCCGAGTTGAGGGGGAAATGACGGCGTCCCGTGTTCACGCCGGGCGTGCTGGTGGGCACCAGCGCCAGCGTGATGCCGCGCGACACTTCTGCACCCAACAGATGATCGGGATCATAGAGTTTGAACGCGAGTCCCAGCAGGGTCGCCACCGGCGCCAGCGTGATGTAGCGCTTCTCCCAGGAGAGGCACACGCCGAGCACGTTCTTGTGCCCGTTGAAATCGCCATAGCAGACGGTGCCGTAATCGGGGATCGCGCCCGCGTCGGAACCGGCGAACGGCCCGGTCAGCGCGAAGCACGGGATCTCTTGTCCATTGGCGAGGCCGCGCAGGTATTGGTCCTTCTGCTCCTGCGTGCCGTAGTGCAGCAACAGTTCGGCCGGTCCCAGCGAATTGGGCACCATCACCGTCACCGCCGCCGTACCGCTGCGCGAGGCGACCTTGGTGATGACGGCCGATTGCGCCTGCGCGGAGAATTCCAGCCCGCCGTATGCCTTCGGGATGATCATGCCGAAGAAGCCTTTGTCCTTGATGAACTGCCACACTTCGGGCGGCAGGTCCTGGCGGGTATGGGTGATGTCCCAGTCGTCCAGCATCGCGCACAGCTGCTCGACCTCGTTGTCGAGGAAGGCCTGCTCCTCGTCGCTCAGCCCGGCCTTGGGCAGGGCCAGCAGCTTCTTCCAGTGGGGATTGCCGCTGAACAGTTCGCCATCCCAGCCCACGGTGCCGGCGTCGAGCGCCTCCTGCTCGGTCTGCGAGACCTGCGGCAGTATCTTGCGGAAAATCTTGAGGATGAAATTGCTGATGAGCAGACGGCGCAGGGCGGGAATGCCGACTATGGCGAGGAAGATCCCGAGCGAGATGAACACTGTCTTGAGCGCCTCGTCCGAGATGCGGCTCTCGATGGCAATCAACGGCACCAGCACGGCCACGGCGATCAGCCAGCCCACGATGGAAGCGCGGAAGAAGGCCAGCAGCAACACCACAACCAGCACCAAAATCATCAGTATCGCCATATCGGACCCTCTTTATTATTGTCTGCGAACGGCATGAACTTTAACCTCGACCCGCGATGCTGACAATGGATATATTCCCTTTGGCGTTGCGGAGTCGGATGCACCGATTGACTATCGCCCCTCACTTTGCCACACTGCCCACATGAATCGTTCATCCCGAAAACTCATCGCCGTCCTGATGCTGCTGTGGCTGCCGCTGTTCAGCGCCAACGCGCTGGCGGCTGCGCTGTCCATGCAGCTGCAGCAAGGCGGCTGCCATGAAGCCGCAGCGATGCAGACGATGTCGCACGCGGACATGGGCGAACATCACATGCATCACGGCGCGCCGACATCCGAGGCGGACGAACACAGCCCGATCTGCAGCGATTGTGGCTTCTGCCAGGTGGCCGGCTCCGGTTATCTGGCGGTAGCGGATACGCAGCTGCTCGCACCACAGACCGCAGCGCGGGCGACCACCCCCTATCTGGTGACATTCCACTCCGTCACATCCGCCCCGCTGGTTCCGCCTCCTCTCGTCCGCGCCTGACGCGGGACGAGTCCGTCTGTAGTTTCCATTAGCTGATCCTCGTCCCGCTCCGTGCGGCGGCCGCTTGCGGCTGTCCGCCTGCTTTTCAACAGCAACGGGATGCGGATCATGAAGTCACAATTATCAATTATCGCCATGCTGGGTACGCTCTGGCTCACGCCTGCCAGCGCTGCGGAAGGGTCGCTGCGCAGCAGCGGGGTACCCACCGGCGTACCCCTTGCGGGTGCGGACGAGCTGCTGGGCGGCGACCTGAAGGGATTGCTGGACTATGCGCGCGAGCACAATCCTGAACTGGCTGCCGCGCACCATGAAGCCGACGCGGCACAACAGCGCCGCGAATCGGCCAATGCCCTGCCCGACCCGGTGTTGCGCACCGAGCTGATGGACATCACCAATCAGGGCTCGACCGGCGTGCGCCTGCTGCCGTCGCAGGTGGGCGGCACACGCTATCTGCTGATGCAGAGCGTGCCGTGGTACGGCAAGCGCGACCTGCAGCGCGAAGTCGCCGATGCGCAGGCGGCGCAGGCTAACGGACAAGCGGCGGCAAGCTGGTCGGAACTGGCGAGCCGCATCAAGCAGACGTATGCCATGCACTACTACGCCACTGCCAGCGAGCGCTTGGCCCAACAAACGCTCGCCCTGCTGGACGGTCTGGAGCAAAGCGCCCAGACGCGCTATGCCAACGGACTGGGCCAGCAACAGGACGTGATCCAGGTGCAGGTGGAAAAGACCATGTTGCGGAGCGAACTGATCGCGCTGCAGAACGAGCGTCACCATACGCATGTCCGCCTGAACACCCTGCTGGCACGTCCGGTGAATGCGCCGCTGGCCGAGCCGGCGCGCCTGCGCGCCCTGCCGCAGGCCGCGGCACTGGACGAGCAGGCATTGCTGGAACGCCTCACCGCCCGCAACCCGCAGTTGCAGATCGCCGCAGCGCAGATCGAGTCCACCGAGAAAAACCGCAAGCTCGCTTACGCCAATCGCTACCCCGATTTCACACTGGGCGTCGCGCCCACGCAATCCGGCAACGCAGTGAAAAGCTGGGACCTGATGGTCGAGCTCACCATCCCCTTGCAGCAGTCGTCGCGCCGTGCGCAGGAGTACGAAGCCGAGGCGATGCTATCCGCCACGACCGCGCGCAGACAGGCATTGCTCAACCAGATGCAGTCAGACCTCGCCGAGAACCTCGCCGCGCTGGAGGCTGCACGCCAGACCGAAACGCTCATCGCCACGCGCCTGTTGCCGCAAGCCGAACTCACCTGGCAATCCGCACTGGCGGGTTACGAGAACGGCAAGGTCGAATTCGCCATGCTGATCGAGGCGCAAAAGCAGGTCCTGAAAGCACGCCAGCAGCAACTGCAGATACAGACCGACATGCAGTTGCGCCTGGCCGACATCGAAAAATTGTTGGGAGAAGAACTATGAATAACGTCGGCAAGATCATCCTGGGCATGCTGCTGTTGCTGGGCGCAACGGCGGCGGGATACTGGCTCGGCACAAAAAGTACTGAGAACGGAGTGCCAAGTACCGAGGCCGGGACCCAACGCAGAGTTCTCTACTACCGCAACCCGATGGGGCTGCCGGATACCTCGCCTGTGCCGAAGAAGGACTCGATGGGCATGGACTATGTGCCGGTGTACGAAGGCGAGGAGCAATCCACTTCCATCGTCAGCATCGGCCTCGACAAGGTGCAGAAGCTGGGGGTGGAAAGCGAGCCGGCGACGCTGCGCGAGCTGAACCGGACCTTGCGCGTGACCGGACGCATCGAGATCGACGAGCGGCGCACCTACACCATCGCGCCCAGATTCGAAGGCTGGGTGGAACGCCTGTATGTGAACGCCACCGGGCAGGCGGTCAGCAAGGGCCAGCCGCTGTTCGACGTCTACAGCCCCGAACTGGTCGCGGCGCAGCGCGAGCATGCGGTGGCTGTACAGGGTCTGGCAGCGCTGCGGGATGCGGACGAAGATGCGAGGCAAAGCATGCAGCGCCTCGCCGATGCCAGCGCCGCGCGCCTGAAGAACTGGGACATGGGCGATGTGCATGCCGGTCATGGCGAAACTCGCATCACGGTCCGTGCGCCTGCCTCCGGCATCGTGCTGGAGAAAAGGGCCGTGCAAGGCATGCGCTTCATGCCCGGCGAGATGCTATACCAGATCGCCGACCTGTCCTCCGTGTGGGTCATCGCCGAAGTGCCGGAACAGGATATCGGGCAGGTGCGGCTCGGCAGTCCGGCGCAGGTCACGGTCGATGGCTGGCCGGACCGCACATTCGAAGGAAAAGTGGATTTCATCTACCCGACGCTGAACAGCGCAACGCGCACGGTTCAGGTGCGCATGCAGATCGCCAATCCCACGGGCCTGCTCAAACCCGCCATGTTCGCCAGCGCGCAGATCGCCGCGGGCAAAGCCGAGAGGGTGCTGACCGTGCCGGCCTCGGCGGTGATCGACAGCGGCA
>JBQGEN010000312.1:0-6801 GCA_052039615.1 Sideroxyarcus sp.
GCATGGGCATCAACCTGTCCGGCACGATAGCCGCCGCGCGCGGCAAGGGTATGGACGCGCTCGATGCCTTCGTCGGGGTGGTGGACAGCGTGGTTGCCAAGAACGGAGAATTCCAGGCGCTGCAGGCCAAGCTGAAGACGGCGACCGGATCGGAGCGCCGCTCGCTGCTGGAATCGCAGGCCGACATCCTGCAAGGCTCGGCCATCGGCCAGATGGTGCAGGACCGCCAGGCGCTGATGGCGCTGGCCGGGATCATGGGCAACCGTGGCTATATGGCGGACGTGCAAAAGAAGACGCTGGCGGGCGCAGGCGCGGCCGAGAAGAACTACGCGGTGATCGCCGAAGAGGCGGGGTTCAAGGTGCAGCAGGCGGCCAACGAGAAGGCGATCGCCACGCAGAACGCCTTCGAGAAGCTGACGCCGCTGGTCGGCTCGGTGGCGGAGGGCTTCACCGCGATCGCGCAGCAGTATCCGCTGCTCACCGCCTCCACCGTCGCAGCCACCACAGCGCTGACCGCACTGGCGGTGGCAGCCGGCGCCGCAAGCCTCACTGGCTCGCTGGGCAAGGGCGCGGGTTTAACGGGGTTGCTGACCAAGGGCAAGTCGCTGGCCGCCGGCGCCGGCAGCCTCGCCCTGCGCGCGGGCGGAGCATTGCTGACGGGCACCTCCGCTGCGCTCGCCGGCGCTGGGGGAGTAGGCTACGGGCTTGGCACGTTGGGCTACAATTACGGCGTATCCAACTCGGAGTTTGGCGACCGGCTCGGCGGCATGCTGGCCACCCTCATGGCCAAGCTCGGCAACGATGAAGCGCAGCAGGCGCTGAACGTCACCCTGCACCTGGATGGCGAGCAGATCGCCACCGCTGTTAACCTGCGCAACACCCGCACCGCATCGCGCAGCTAAGGCTGAAACGCTTCAGCCTTAACCATCCTCCCGCGCGCGCGTAATCTCGCGCATCATGGCCTGGATAGATAACCTGCTGGATGCCTCGTTCCGGGGCATCACCTTCGAGATCGTCAAAGCGGACGACAGCGCCGACCGCGCGCTGGTCGAGCATGCCTATCCTTATGTAGACGGCGCCGATGTCGAGGACCTCGGGCGCGGCGCGCGCCATGTCAGCGTCGAGGCTGTTTTCTACGGCGACGACTACGAAGAACAGCTGCAGGCATTCCTGGAGGCGCTGGATGGAAAGGACGACCAGCTGAACGAGGAAGATGCGCGGCTGGGCGGGTACCTGGTGCACCCCGTGTTCGGCACGATGTTCGTTCAGGTGGGCCGGCACGCCGTCCACCACGATGCGGAAAACGTCGACCAGGCATCAGTGACGGTCGAGTTCGTGGAATCGACGCCCTCGGCTCCGTTCTTTGCCAGGTCGCTGACCCGGCCGCAGGTGGATGCGATCGCGCAGCATGGCGCGACTGCAGCTGCCTCGGCATCGGAGGCAGCTGGCAAGGTGATCGACAGCCTGCGTGCGGCCAATCCGCTCGCAAGTCTGGATACGTTGCGCACAGCGATGACCGGTCCCTTGCTGGCCGTCGGCGAGACCGTCAGCCTGACCTTGTCCGGGCTGGACGTGCTGGCCTACCCGCGCGCGTGGGGTAACGACATCTCGGCGCTGGTCGGCAGCGTGCTCGATGTGCGCGAGTGGGGAGACCGCGTTGCGGCCGACTGGGAGAGCGTGCAGAGCGATCTCAATGCCTTCTCCATCTTTAGCACGCCGCCCGCCGCCTCCGAGACCGAGGCCGGCGTCGCGCCGACGGAGACGCAGGGCGTCGCCGCGGTAGCCGCCGCCATCCAGGTCAATGTCGCAGCCGGGCTGGGCGAGTCCGCCAGCCTGGTGCTGGCCGGCGAGGCGGAAAAGCCGCAACTGATGCCGGAGGAAGTCGAGCGGATCTCCAACACGGTGCGCTCTGCCATCAATGCAGCCATCGAGCAGGTGCGCGCCATCTACGGCATCGACCGAAGCCGTGGCATCACGGAGGCTCTGAAGAACCAGGCGCTGGCGATCCAGGAAGCGGCGCTGGCGATCAATGCGATGCGCCCCTCCGTCGTGCGCAGAACGGTCGAGGTGCCGGGCAACATGAGGTTGCTGGCGCACCTGTGGTACGGCAACCATGCGCGCGCCACGCAGCTGTACCGCCTGAACCAGGCGCGCAGGCCTTTCGTTATGCCGGGAGACACGCTCAATGCTTATGCCCGCTGATGACCAGGTCGAGCTGCTTATCGGCGGCAAGGCACACGGCGACTGGGAGCGTTACGAGATCGACTCGGACCTGCTCACACCGGCCGACGGCTGGCACGTTTCGCTTGGCATGAGCGACGGCACCAGCGGCGACGAGGCCATCCCAACATCGGTGGTGGCTGGGGCGCCAGTGAAGATCTACGTCGGCAGCGACCTGGTGATGACGGGCTACGTGGACGAGACCGAGCATTCCATCAGCAAGACGGCGCACACCTTCAGCCTGTCCGGCCGCGACCTGTTCGCCGACCTGGTGGACTGCGCCGCGCCGATCTTCACCGCCAAGCTGGTGAGCCTGCAGCAGGTCGCCGCCAAGATCGTAAGCGAGTTCCATATCAAGAAAGTGCGCATCGAAGCCGACGCCACGCGCACCCGCGAGAAGGTCAGCATCGAGCCCGGCGACAGCGCGTGGGACGCACTGGCGCGGGTAGCCGAGGCGAACGGGCTGTGGCCGTGGTTCGAACCGGACAGCACGCTGGTGATCGGTGGGCCGGACTATTCCACGCCGGTGGTGGCCAGCCTGGTGCTGCGCCGCGATGGCGAGGGCAACAACGTGCTCAGTCTCTCCCGCCATGAGTCGATGGTCGGGCGTTACTCCAGGGTGACGGTGTACGGGCAGGCGCCGGGGACGGACGTCGAGGAAGGCCGCCACGACCTGAAGGGTGAGGCAGACGACGACGGCATGACCCGGTACCGGCCGAAGATCGTCGTCGACCACGAGTGCGACAGCCAAGCCGTGTGCCGCGACCGCGCACGCAAGCTGATCGCTGACAGCCGGCTGAACGGGCTGACCCTGAATGCCGTGGTCAAGGGGCACCGCATCGACGCGCCGGAGCTGGACAGCCACGGGCAACTGTGGAAGCCGCTGCAACGGGTGCATGTTTACTCCGAGCCGCACGGCATCGACGGAATCTTCTTCCTGATGGCGCGCAAGTTCGTGCGTAACCGTGCTGACGGCACGCGTACCGTTTTAACGCTGAAAGAAGACGGCGTCTGGGTGCTCGATGCGCATCCGCACAAGAACAAGCACCGCCGTGGCAAGAACGCGCTGCCGGGCAAGATCATCGACGTGAGCGGAGGGCAGCCATGACGCCTATCAAGGTGATCGATGAGCGTATCCGCCGCAAGTTGGCCGGACTCCGCCTCGCTTTTCGGGGCGTGATCACGCTGGTGAAGGCGGCCGGCGCGGTGCAGCTGGTCCAGATCGACGGCGTTTCGGGCGAGCGTCTGCAGGATGCGGAACTGTTCCAGCAGTACGGCTGCACCAGCAACCCGCCCGTTGGCTCGATGGCGATCGTGCTGCCGCTTGGCGGCAAAACCGGGCACGGCATCGTGATCGCCACCGAGCACGGCACCTACCGGCTGAAAGACCTCAAGCCGGGCGAAACGGCGCTGTACACCGACGAGGGCGACAGCGTGATCCTGAAGCGCGGACGCATTGCCGAGGTCACCACCCAGACGCTCAACGTCAACTGCGCCACCGCAACCGTTAATTGCACCGGCAAGGCAACCGTTAAAGCCGAGGGCGGCATCGATGCAGACGGTGCCGGTGATGGAGCGGTGAAAGGCATCGTCCAGGGCGACTGCCTCTGCGCCTTCACCGGAATGCCTCATCCCCACGTAAGCGCCACCGTCAAAGGGAGTGTGTGATGGCGATCACGGCGCAAAGCATGATGGACCGGATCAAGGCCAACATCGCTGCACTGCAGGCGGTGCAAAGCTCCGATGCGGGCGCGGTGCAGGCGCACCGCGATGCGGTGATGCTGGCATTCTGCCAGGGCATCGTGGATGAAATACATCTGAACGCCACGGTGCCCAACATCCAGCCGGGAACCGGGACGGGGGTGGTGCTATGACGGATGCGCTGATCGACCCGGCTTCCCGCGACTATGTGCTGCTCGATGGCGCGGCGCAGCCAGACCCGTCGGGCGGGCTGGCGAACTCGTGCCATATCCGCCTGGTCACGCGGCGCGGAAGCTACTGGGCGGACCGATCCCTGGGAAGCCGCCTGCATGAGCTGCAGCGCATGAAGGACGTGCCGCGCATGGCCAAGCTGGCCAAGCAGTACGCCGAACAGGCGCTGGCCCCCATCCTGGCCGAAGGGCGCGCCACCGCCGTCGTGGTTGCGACGGAGCAGCCGCATAACGGCCGCCTGCACTTGCTGGTCAAGGTGACGGCGCTGGACGGCGCCGAGTTCCGCTTCACACATCCGGTCGGGGTGATTTGATGATACCAACCAAGAACTACAAGCAGATCCGCGACGATATCCTGCGCGATCTCGCCAACCAGCAGCCCGAGGCCTATACCGGCACCGATTCGGACTTTGGCGTGCGCGCCAACGCGGTGGCAGCCAGCATCGAAGGGTTGTACGAACACCAGAAGTGGATCACGCGGCAGCTTTTCCCGGACACGGCCGACACTGACTACATTGAGCGCCACGCCAGCCTGCGCGACATCACGCGCAAGGCGGCGGGGTACGCGAGCGGCAGCGTACGCTTCAACGGCGAGGTCGGCAGTGAGGTCCCGCTCGGCACCGAGATGAAGATCAGCACCGGCGTGGCCTACGTCACCACGGCTGCAGACGTGATTGGCGCGGGCGGGACGGTGGATATCGCCGCGCAGGCGGTGGTGGCCGGATCGGGCGGAAACCGCGCTGCCGACACCCGCCTGACGCTTAGTTCTGCGCCGGAAGGCGTGCAGTCGCGGGCGACCATCGTCACCATGACGGGCGGCACCAATGCCGAACTCGATGACGAGCTGGTCGCGCGCGTGCTGTTCGATATGCGCTTTCCGCCGATGGGAGGCGCCGAGCACGACTATTACAAGTGGGCGATGGAGGTCGTGGGTGTGACCGACGCCTACATCTTCACCCAGCGACGGGTCGTCAACGGCGTGGATGTGGTGATCGAGACCACCGGCGGCCTGCCGTCGGCGCAGCTGATCGCAGACGTTGCGGCCTACATCGACGCGCAGCGGCCGCCGTGCGTAGACCTGCTGGTGATGGGGCCGACACTGGTGACGGTCGATATCGCCGCCGTGCTGACGCTTTCCGGCACCACGCTGGCCGATGCCACCACCCGCATCAACAGCGTGCTGCAGGCATATTTCGGCACGCTGCACGTCGGTGATGTGGTCGCTCGATCCCAGCTGATCAGCCTGATGATGGGAGTGCCGGGGGTGACGGACGTTAACTTGACCGCGCCGGCGGCCAATGTGGTGCCGCTGGCCGACGCAACTCACACCGAGCTGGCGGAACTCGGCAGCGTGGTGCTGACGACATGACCCACGCCGACCTGTTGAAACGCCTACTCCCGCCGGGAGCTTACGACCCGAACGGGCCGCTGCTGACCGCAGAACTTGAGGCGGAAGGCGCCGCGCTCGATGTGGCTCAAGTCGCGGCCGAGCTGATCCTGGCCGAGGCCGACCCACGCACCACCAGCTACCTGCTGCCCGACTGGGAGCGCGTTCTCGGCCTGCCGGACGTCTGTGTGGGCGTGCTGCCCACCATCGAGCAGCGCCGAGATGCGGTGGTGTCCAAGATCACCATGCATGGCGGTCAATCGCGCCAGTTCTTCATCGACTTGGCAACGCGGCTCGGCTTTTCCGTCTCCATCACCGAATTCAAGCAATACACCGTCGGGTCGGCCGTCAATGCGTTGATGTGCGGCTGGCCCTGGTGCTTCACGTGGCAGATCAATGCGCCGCTCGACACGGTGCTGCGCAGCACCGTCATGAGCGCGGTCTCTGAGCCGCTCTCGACATGGGGTAACAACCTGCTCGAATGCGCGATCACCCGCTTCAAACCGGCGCATACCATCGTTCAATTCTCGTACAGTTAAGGAGGCCACACATGGACAACAGAAAATGGGAATCAGGCGCAGCAGCTGCAGCTCCTGAAGCTCCTGCCGCGCCGTCGAGCGGATACCCGACCAATGGCGACCCGCTCGCGTCGGTGCCGCCGACCGTGCCGGGTGACTACTGGTTCCACCAGATCGGTGAGGAGCTGCGTGCGGTCATTGTGGCTGCAGGAATCGCCCCCGATTCAGCGAGCTTGATACAGTTGCTCTCCGCCCTGAGATCAGCTGGGGTATTCAGCACCCCAGCGCAGTTCGACACCAGCACCAAGGCGGCGACGATGGAAGCAGTGCAGCGCGCGCTGGGCAGTTTCTCTGGGATTGCGACGCGTTCTACCAATAACGTGTGTACGGCATCCGACGTTGGGAAGATGATTTATGTGTCGGCGGCCTCAACTCAGACGTTGCCGAGCGCGGCAGCTATTCCTGCCGGGGCCTGTCTGAATTTCTTTTCCGCAGCGGATGGGGTTGTTGTGGCGGCAGCCGGTACGGATACCATCAACGGTTTGGCTGGTACAAGCGTAACTGCAGTATCGCTAAATTCCAAGGAATCTGTCTTTTTACGCTCAAATGGAAACTCGGGCTGGTTGGCATTCTCAGGGTCTGCCCAACTTGGATTCACGGCCGGCTTCGCAAACTCACTTGGCGCGGCGGGGTATCAAAAGCTTCCAAGTGGACTCATCGTCCAATGGGGCACATGGACGGCATC
>JBQGEN010000313.1:0-1942 GCA_052039615.1 Sideroxyarcus sp.
TCGCGCTGAGCGGAGGGCGGCGTTTCCTCCGCCTGTAGCCGAAGCGCCAATGAAATAATCTCCTAAGAGAGAATTCACTTGATTAGCACGCTTCGACTTTGCCCGTTGTCACTCGCTCCGCTCAGCGCGAGCGGTACTACAACTCTGGTGCCCTTTTTTCAATCCTGTCTTTGGCTCGCGCCATGAACTCACCCAGCGGAATGTTATTCTGCTGGCTTCCATCTCTCACGCGCAGGGATACCTGTCCGGCGTTCATCTCATTTTCACCGACTACGAGCATATACGGCACTTTCATTAACTGTGCCTGCCTGATCTTGGCGTTCATACGCTGCGCGCTGATATCGGCATGGGCACGAATGCCGTTATCCCGTAACTGCTTGACGATACCCTGGGCGTACTCGTTCTGTCCATCCGTGATCGGGATGACGCGCACCTGCTCTGGGGAGAGCCAAACCGGGAAATTGCCCGCATAGTGCTCCAGCAGGAATCCCACCATCCGTTCATGCGTGCTCAACGGCGCGCGATGAATCACCAGCGGCATCTCTTCGTTGCCTTCCTTGTTCGTGAACTTCAAATCGAAGCGGGCGGGTTGGGCAAAGTCCACTTGATTCGTGGCGAGGGAAAATTCGCGCCCAATCACGCTCCAGATCTGCACATCGATCTTCGGGCCATAGAACGCGGCTTCATCCTCAGCCTCGACATATGGCACGTTTCCATTGATCATGGCGCGGCGGACCATATCTTCTGTCTTGAGCCACAGGCGTTCGTTATCGACATACTTCTTGCCAAGCCCGGCTTTACTATGCTTCGAAAAACGCATCACATATTTCTCGATGCCAAAGAGTTCGAAGTACTTGAGATATAGATCGATGACGGCCAGGAATTCCTGTTCAAACTGATCTTCTGACACATAAATATGGGCATCATTCATCTGCATCGAGCGGACGCGCATCAAACCAAACAATTCGCCAGACTTCTCATAGCGATAGCACGTCCCATACTCCGCAAGACGGATCGGCAGGTCACGATAGGAACGGCCCTTTGAACCAAAGATCTTGTGGTGCATTGGGCAGTTCATCGGCTTGACGTAATATTTCACGCCTTCGATTTCCATGGCCGGATACATGCTCTCGGCATAATAGGGTAGATGACCCGAATGTAGGAACAAATCTTCCTTGGAAAGATTCGGTGTGCGGACGCGCAGATAACCAGCTTTCTCTTCCATCTCTTTGGCAAGCTTTTCCAGCTCTTCGATGATCACGCCACCGTTCGGCAGCCACAATGGCAAGCCAGGACCGACTTCGTCGTCGAAGATGTATATCTCCAATTCCTTGCCCAGCTTGCGATGGTCACGCTTCTTGGCTTCCTCCAATTGATGGAGATAATCTTTCAGCTGCTGCGCGTTTTCCCAGGCCGTGCCGTAAATGCGCTGGAGCATTTTATTGTGCTCGTCGCCGCGCCAGTAGGCTCCTGCAATAGACATCAACTTGAAGGCATCCTGCTTGACTTGCTTCGTATTTTCGACATGGGGTCCGCGGCACAGGTCTACGAATGAATCGTGCTGGTAAATCGAAATCTCCGGCTTTTCCTTCAGTGGATTGCCATACTCGTCGAAGCCGCCTTTTTCAAGGCCCTCGATCAGCTCTATCTTATATGGCTGATCTTTGAAGATTTGGCGTGCTTCATCCGCAGAAATCACTTTCTTCTTGAACTCATGTTTACCCTGAACGATCTGCCTCATACGCTTTTCGATCTTCTCCAGGTCTTCAGGCGTGAGGTTACGGGGCAGATCAAAGTCATAATAAAAGCCATTCTCCACCGGGGGACCTATCGTGTACTTCGCCTCTGGGAACATCTCGACGACGGTCTGCGCCATGATATGCGCGGCGGAATGACGGATCTTATAGAGATGGGACTCTTCGTATTTTTCTTGAACTTGTTG
>JBQGEN010000314.1:0-8870 GCA_052039615.1 Sideroxyarcus sp.
GCAACTACTGCAACCGCAAATACGACTGCGCCAACGAATCGCGTCCGGGCGTAGTGTCCGAATTGCACCATCCGGTGCAGGCGGTGAACAAAGTCTTGGCGGTCGCGCCGGCCTGCAACATCCAGTGCAACTACTGCAACCGCAAGTACGACTGCGCCAACGAATCGCGTCCCGGCGTGGTGTCCGAGTTGCACCATCCCGTGCAGGCGGTGAAAAAGGTGCTGGCCGTCGCGGCGACCATTCCGCAGATGACGGTACTGGGCATCGCCGGCCCCGGCGATCCTTTGGCCAACCCGGAGCGCACCTTCGAGACGTTCCGCATGCTGTCCGAGCAGGCGCCGGACATCAAACTGTGCGTGTCGACCAACGGCCTGTCGCTGCCCGAACAGGTGGAGCAACTGTCGCAGTACAACATCGACCATGTGACGATCACCATCAACTGCGTCGATCCCGACGTGGGCGCGCAGATCTATCCGTGGATCTTCTGGAAGAACAAGCGCATCAAGGGACGCGAGGCGGCCGAGATACTGATCGCGCAACAGCAGAAGGGACTGGAGATGCTGGTCGCCAAGGGCATTCTGGTGAAGGTGAACTCGGTGATGATCCCCGGCGTGAACGACAAGCACCTGGAAGAAGTATCGAAGATCGTGAAGGCCAAGGGCGCTTTCCTGCACAACGTGATGCCGCTGATCTCGGAAGCCGAGCACGGCACCTACTACGGCCTCACCGGCCAGCGCGGCCCGACCAATGAGGAGTTGCAGGCCTTGCAGGATGCGTGCGAGGGCGACATGAACATGATGCGGCACTGCCGCCAGTGCCGCGCCGATGCGGTGGGCCTGCTGGGTGAAGATAGAGGCGCCGAGTTCACCATGGACAAGGTCGAGCAGATGGAGATCGATTATCCCGAGGCGATGAAGATGCGCGCCGAGGTGCATGCGGCGATCAACGAGGAACTGGAGAGCAAACGCCGGGCGAAAGAAGCCATGGTGCAGATCGTGAACATCCAGGGGCTCCAGAGGAAGGAAGTGACACGCCCGGTGCTGATGGCGGTCGCCACCAAGGGCGGCGGCGTGATCAACGAACACTTCGGCCATGCCGGCGAGTTCCTGATCTACGAAGCATCCGGCGATGGTGTGCGCTTCATCGGCCACCGCAAGACCACGCCGTACTGCGAAGGAGACATCAGCTGCGGCGACGGCGAAAGCGTATTGGACAAGACACTGAAAGTACTGACCGGTTGCGAGGCCGTGCTGTGCAGCAAGGTCGGCTACGAGCCCTGGGGGCCGCTGGAAGCAGCAGGCATCCAGCCCAACGGTGAACATGCGATGGAGCCGATCGAGGATGCGGTACTCAAGGTGTATGAAGAGATGCGTGCGGCGGGCAAGCTGGAAGTGAAGCAGGACGTGCAGCAGAAGGTGGCTTGAACCAGGATTGTCCATAAGCGCCGCACACACTCCTTCCTCCTTGCAGGGGGAAGGTTGGGATGGGGGTAGATGTAGTCAGGCACATGTGCTCGGTTTCTTCCCCCTCCCAGGCCCTCCCCCTGCAAGGGGGAGGGAATGAAGTGGCCGATGAACTTTTCAGAATTAAAGGAACGGATACATGGCACTCGAAATCATCGAACTCTGCACCAACTGCTGGGCCTGCCAACCGCTGTGTCCGAGCAAGGCGATCTACGAGGCGAAGCCGCACTTCCTGATCGATCCGGACAAGTGCACGGAATGCGCGGGCGATTTCGAGGACCCGCAGTGCGCGACCATCTGCCCGATCGAGGGCGCGATCCTGAACGAGAACGGCGTGCCGCTGAACCCGCCGGGTTCGCTCACCGGCATCCCTTTGCAGAAGCTGGCAGCATGATGGCCACCGTCGTCTTCTACGAAAAGCCCGGTTGCGGCAACAACACCAAGCAGAAGGTGTGGCTGGCCGCATCGGGGCATACCGTGCTGGCGAAGAACCTGCTCACCGAGAAGTGGACCGCCGAGCGCCTGCGGCCATTCTTCGGCGATCTGCCCGTTGCGCAGTGGTTCAACCCGGCCGCACCGCGTGTGAAATCGGGCGAAGTGGATCCGTCCGCATTCAGTGAGTCCGCAGCCTTGAACATGATGCTCGCCGAACCGTTGTTGATCCGCCGCCCGCTGATGGAGGTGGAAGGCGAATTGCGCGTCGGTTTCGATGCCGATGCCGTGCGCGCCTGGATAGGTCTCAACGATGCCAGACCGGAAGGCGACATCGAGGCTTGCCCGAAAGGACACCACGCAAAACCCTGCCCCACCCCAGAGGAAACCAGCCATGCCTAAGGCCAACGTCACCTTCGAGAAACTCGGCCTCACCGTCACCGTGCCGGCCGGCACGCGCCTGATCGAGATATCGGAAAAGATCGGCGCGGGCATCACCTACGGCTGCCGCGAGGGCGAATGCTGCACCTGCCTGGTCAAGGTCGTCAGCGGCATGGAGCACATGAGCGAGCGCTCGGTGCTGGAAGACAAGGTGCTGCAGGAGAACATGGCCGGCCGCGACCACCGCCTCGCCTGCCAGGCGCAGGTGCTGGACGGCGACATCGTGGTGAAAGCCTGAAGGAGGAACCGTATGCACACCGACCGGATGATTGCACAAGCGAGGCCCGCTCCGGGCGACGGGCTGTATGCGGAACTGATGGCGCACGCCGCTGGTCTGCCGAACGACGCGTTGTTCGCGCAGATGATTTGCAGCCAGATCGGCGGCGCGGGCGCGCTGCCGTCCGGACTCGGGCTGGCGGAAGGGGATCTCTCCGCGCTGCTCACGACGCACTTCCCCAAAGTGCAACTGGTGATCCGCTGTAGCGGGAACGGCGACGATGCGCGCGCGCCGGAGCGCGACGATGTGCTCGCGCTACTGCTCGAACACCGTGCCCGCAGGAATAGGTCCGAACGCTGGATGGCGGAAATCGTCACCACCGGCTGCATGGCCAGCGACCACCTGTGGCAGGATCTCGGCCTGTGGTCACGCGACCACCTCAGCCGCCTGATGGCGGAGAACTTTCCCGCGCTGGCGGCGAAGAACGTGCACAACATGAAGTGGAAGAAGTTCCTCTACAAGCAGCTGTGCGAGAAGGAGGACATCCGCATCTGCCGCGCGCCGAGCTGCGAGGTGTGCGCGGATTACGAGAAGTGCTTCGGGCCGGAAGAATAGCAGTTCGCCGTTCGTGTTGAGCTTGTCGAAACATGGACGTCTTCAAGCCTTCGACAAGCTCAGGCCAAACGGAGTAACTTTGAAGTGAACACCATTGACCGCCCCATCGCCGCCTATCTCGGCCTCGCCATCGGCGATGCACTGGGCGCGACGGTGGAATTCATGACACCGCGCGAGATCGCCGCGCAGTACGGCACGCACGACAAGCTCATCGGCGGCGGCTGGCTGCACCTCAGGCCGGGACAGGTAACCGACGACACCACCATGGCGCTGGCACTCGGCGCGTCCATCCTTCAACAGGGCAAGGTGGATGCGCTCGCCACCGCGCATGCGTTCGACGACTGGATGCGCGCCAAGCCAGTGGACATCGGCAACACCGTGCGCCGCAACCTGCTGCAGTTCCGCAAAACCGGCATCCCCGAAGCGCCCTACTCCGACCACGACGCCGGCAACGGCGCCGCGATGCGCGTGCTGCCGGTGGCGCTCACCACCTTCGGCCAGCCGGAAGACGCGGTGCGCGCCGCCTGCCGCGCGCAGGCCCATGTCACCCATCACTGCGCGCTGTCCGACGCGGCCTGCGAATGCCTGGTGTTCATGGTGCAGGACGCACTGCGCGGCGCAAGCAAGAACGACCTGCTGCACGATCACGCCCACCCGCTCGCCGCACGGCATCCCGAATTCAGGTTCCGCGCGGTGAAACCCGCGCGCAACCCCAGCGGCTATGTCGCACACACGTTGCAGGCCGTGTTCCAGAGCTTCTTCGACACCGACGATTTTCCGGACTGCCTGATCGACGTGGTCAATCGCGGCGGCGATGCCGACACCACCGGCGCCATCGCGGGAATGCTGGCGGGAGCGCTGTACGGGCTGGAAGCGATACCCCTCCCCTGGCTGAAGACGCTGGATACCGTCACGCGCCTGGCGTGTGACGATCAGGCAGGGAAGCTGATCCGGCTGGCGGGCGACCCTCGCTAGCCCGGATTGTCAAGGCGACACTGCTCCGGTACATTTGGACCCTAGGCAGTTCGTTTTCCAGGGGGTACACCATGGCACTCAACGAAGTCACCCGCGATGAACTGCAATCGGTCATCGCCCAGCTGAAAGAAGCCCTCTACAACCACCAGCAATGGCATGGAAATCTGATTCGCGCGCTGGTGTGCAAGCAGCCGGGCGACAAGCACGACAGCAGCCCGGAGGCCCATACCGAATGCCGCTTCGGCCAGTGGTATTACGGCAAGGCGCCGGAAAAGCTGCGCAGCCACCCCGGCTTCATCTCCCTGGGCGACGAACACCAGCGCATGCATCACCTGGCCAGGCTGCTACTGCTCGCCGCGGATAGCGGCAATCCCGTTTCCACCCTGGATTTCGACAACTTTTCCAACACGCTCGACCGGCTACGGCTGGAAATCTTCGCCCTGGAACGGGAGCTTGAAGACTCGCTGTTCAACCACGACGCGCTTACCGGCGCCATCACCCGCTTCGGCATCTTGCCGACATTGCGTGAACAACAGGAACTGGTGAAGCGCCATGCCCAGCTCTGCTACATCGCCATGATAGATCTGGACAACTTCAAGGCCGTCAACGACCTGCACGGGCACGCCGCCGGCGATCGCGTGCTGGCCGCGTCGGTTCAATACCTGATCCGGCATCTCCGTCCCTACGACAAGGTATTCCGCTACGGCGGCGAGGAGTTCCTGCTGTGCATGCCGTACACCGAACTGACGCCCGGCCTCGACCGGGTCAAGGAGCTCAACGAGGGGCTGGCCGCGTTGGAGATAGACATCGGAGGAGAGGTACCTGTCCGCATGACCGCATCCTTCGGCCTGGCGCTGCTCGACCCGGACATTCCGGTTGGCGCCTCCATCGACCGCGCCGACAAGGCCTTGTATGCGGCCAAAGCCGCCGGACGGAATTGCGTGCGGATATGGGATGCCTCGATGCAGTAGCGCCGCCGTCGACCTGAGAAAACCCTACGGGCATCCGGCAAGCCGCTTCCCAACCGCAGCCACGGGCTCGCCGGCCTGTCATGAATAATTCAGCTTTGCGTCACGAAATCTTCTTATGTCGCGGCAACACTGCGCGGCATGAATATGGCGATCAGACATTGGCGTTGGCTGCTTCCGCTGCTGCTGTGGAGCGCCGATGCCAATGCGTGGGGGCTTTACACTCATGTCTACTTCGCCCAGTTGCTGCTGTGGGCGGTGCCGCTCTCCGATCCGCACTATCGCCGTGCGATCAGATCCTTTCCCCGGCTGGTGCTGGCCGGGGCCTGCCTGCCCGACCTGGCGCTGCTGAGCGAACGCCCCTGGGGTGAACCGTTCTCCACCACGCACCGATGGCAGCGCGCGCGCAGGCTGCTGGACGATGCGCAGAGCGACGAGGAATATGCCATCGCCGCCGGTTTCGTCAGTCACCTGCTGGTAGACGTAATCGCGCACAACCACTTTGTTCCTGCGCACGAGAAGATGTGGGGCAACGTGCCGGTGCTGACCCACGCGGCGTGCGAATGGGCGATGGACATGCATATCCGCGGGCAGCTTTTCTTCGAGCCCGGAGACCTGATGGTTGCTCATCGCAAGGAGCTGGCGGACTACGTCGCGCGGCACTTCGATTGCCCGCACGGCGTGGCCCGGCGCGGGGTGGGTGTGCTGGCGGGGGCGGAGAACCTGTTGCGCGCCAGCCGCCTGTCGCACCTGTGCTATCACGGTGCGCGCGCCCTCGATGCCGGGCTGCAGCGCCGCTTCAATTACTATCTGAGCGAAACCGGTGCGCGTCTCGCGCACATCGACCGCATCCTGGCGGGCGAAATGCCGGGATGGGATGCCAACCCGCATGCCGACACTCCGGAGATCCGCCAGCGCATCGCACTTGTCGCGCCGCTGCAATTGCGGCATCGCATCCCGCTGCCGCGGGATGTGTTCAGCCAGATCAGTTAGGGAACCTCTGACTACGTCTGTTCGCCCTGAGCTTTAAATCCGTTCGCCCTGAGCCTGTCGAAGGGCTTTGGAGCCAACCCCATGAATTGATTTATTCCTCCATTCATGGTTCGACAAGGCCTTTAGTCCTGAGCGAAGTCGAAGGATCACCACGAACGGAGGAATAAATCAGCGCTTCCTTATTAGAGCCGTTCGTCCTGAGCGAAGTCGAAGGGTCACCACGAACAGAGGATACGATCTACAGCGAAAGCGAAATGCCCGCGATCGCCGCGCCCAGCGCCGCACCCGCCAGCACGTCGCTGGGATAGTGCAGGCCGAGGATCGGGCGCGACAGCGCGACCAGCATGGCGAACGGCGCGACCAGCCAGAGCAGCGCCGGGTAATGGGAAACCGCCACGATGCTGAACGCGACCGCGTGCAGCGTGTGACCGGAGGGGAAGCTGAACTGGTCCAGTGTCTTGCCGGCGCAGACGATGGCCGGGTAGACGTGGTACGGGCGCGGACGCAGGGTCTTGCCCTTGATGAACTTGTAGATCGCGGTGCCAAGCAGGCCGACCATGACCATGTGGAAGACGGCGGGCAGCGCGGCGGCCTGATATTGCAGCAACAGCACGAGCATCAACGCGTACCAGAACACGCCGTCGCCCAGGCGGCTAATGATACGGAACAGGTTGCGCACCGTGAAATTGCGGCTGCGCCGGTTGCAGAAGGCGCACAACTCCGCATCCCAGCGGCTAATCCGTTGCAGCGGAAAGTGCAGGTTGGCCATTTTTCGCTCCCTGTGCGCGCACGGTGTCGAGCAACACCGCCTCCATCTGCCCCATGATGTGTTCCCAGGTCAGCGCTTCCACGGTTGCGCGCGCCGCCAGCCGAATGCGCCGCACGCGATCCATGTCGGAGATCAAGCCCCCGGCTTGGGCGACGAAAGCCTCGGTGTCGGCGAACGGCACCAGCAGACCGTTCACGTCGTGGCGGATGTGCTGCTGTGCGGCGGCATAGTCATAGGCCACCGTGGCCAGACCGCTGGCCATCGCTTCCACCGTGACGTTGCCATAGGTCTCGGTCAGGCTGGGGTAGAGGAAGATGTCGCCGGAAGCGTAGTAGCGCGCGAGATCCTCGCCGGTCTGCATGCCGGCGAAGATCACGTGCGGATGCCTTCGCTCCAGCTCGGCACGCGCGGGGCCGTCGCCCACCATCACCAGCCGCGCCAGCGGCTCGATCTTGCGCATCTGCTCGAAGGCCTGGATGACCACCTGCAGGTTCTTTTCCGGCGCGATGCGGCTCACCAGCATCACTACCGGCGTGTCTTCGTCCGCACACCACGAGGCACGCAGTTCGGCGCTACGCTGGGCCGGGTGGACCAGCGCGGCGGCCACGCCGCGCGAGACCACAGTCACGTTGCGGTACCCTTCCGCCTCCAGTTGCCGCTGCAACGACACGGTGGGCACCAGTGTGCACGCCGCCTTGTTGTGGAAGCGGCGCAGGTAGGCGGCGATGGGTTTCCTGAGCAGACCGATGCCGTAGTGCTGCGTGTAGTTGTGGAAGTTGGTGTGGAAATCCGTGCTCACCGGGATGCCCAGTTCGCGCGCGGCGGCAAGCGCCGACCAGCCCAGCGGGCCTTCAGTGGCGATGTGCACGATGTGCGGGCGCTGCTGCCGCCACAGCTTGCGCAGTCTGCCCCCGGCGGGCAGGCCGGATCGCAGTTCCGGATAACCGGGGATGGGCAGGCCGGCGACCAGCGTCTCGCGGTAGCCGGGTTCGACCCACGCCACGTCCCGCCGGTGCTGGCGCGGACGAATCAGATGGATGCGGTGCCCGCGCTGGCGCAGGCCCTGCACCATGCGACCGATGGTGATGGCAACGCCGTTCACCTCGGGCAAGTAGGTTTCGGTCACCAGCGCGATGTCCAGCGGCTGGGCGGTGCGGGTAATCTGGTCGGGTGTGTTCATGGCGCGCATCGTGCCGCGCGTGCATGAAAGATTGCTTACGCCATGATGCAGAGTTTGCTACAGGGCAAGCACGGGCTTCTGCCGCCGCACTCTCATTGGGGCGTCGCTTGCCATGAAAAGGGATAAAGCGTTTAATCCAGCGCGCGTAAGACAACTCAGTCCGGCGACTGTAATGCTTGAACCGTATTTTTGCGACAACTTGATCAAGAAGTTGGGGGGATTTGGAGATGTCGTTTTTTCTGGCGAGGATGGGGTGTTCACGAATTGCACTCCCATGCGAATCAACGGGTTGCAATTCTTCGCCCAGATTGTCCGACATTCAGGTCCAGATTATCAGACACTTTTGTCGTCTAATTTAAGTTGGGCATCATGAACGATAGCGTTTCACAGAAGGCCGTTTGCGTTCAATATGGCTCCAAATTTCAACCTCCGTTTCCACTTGAAAAGGTAGGCATTGCACTTAATACCCTCGATCAACTTCCACTCAATGCGCTTCGTCATTCTGCTGAGAATGGCACCTCAGGCTGGTATATCTGGGGCGGTGAGGTCTTGTCGCAAGAGCCAGATTTTTTTCAAGCGCTGCACGTACAACATCTTTCAGAGCGCTGCCCTGAAGTCGTGCCATATCTCGCACTTGCCCCTGGATGGCGCGTTCTGTTTGCACCAAATCAAGTTGAGGTTTGGTTTGAAGAGGGGCTCCTCCATGTGTAGCTTTTGGCCCAACCCGGCAGTCAAGCGGGACGCGCCTTACTTTTACGTTGGGCATCATGTGAGTTGCCGTCTATCGCTATTTTTTAAGGGAGATTCTTCTATGAAA
>JBQGEN010000315.1:0-4004 GCA_052039615.1 Sideroxyarcus sp.
CATCACGCCGGTACCGCACAACGGTTGCCGCCCGCCGAAAAAGCGTCGTATCTAAGGAGCGTAGATCTTGGCTAGAAATCTTGATGCAAAGTGCCGTCAGTGCCGCCGCGAAGGCGAGAAGCTGTTCCTCAAGGCAGAGAAGTGCTTTACCGACAAGTGTTCGGTCGAGCGTCGCGCCTATCCGCCCGGCCAGCATGGTCAGAAGAAGAACCAGCGCCAGTCCGAGTACGGTGGCCAGCTGCGCGAAAAGCAGAAGCTGCGTCGTATCTACGGCGTCATGGAAGGCCAGTTCCGCCTGACTTACAAGCGCGCTGAGGCATCGCGCGGCATCACCGGCGAGAGCCTGCTGCAGATCCTCGAGTCGCGTCTGGACAACGTTTCCTATCGCATGGGCTTCGGCGCGTCGCGTTCGGAGGCTCGCCAGGTGGTGCGTCACAACTCCATCCTGGTCAACGGCAAGCGCGTCAATATCCCGTCCTACCAAGTGCGTCCGGGCGATGTGGTCGAGATCGCGGAAAACTCCAGGAGCCAGTTGCGTTTGAAGGCAGCGTTGCAGGCTGCGGAGCAGCGCGGTTTTCCGGAGTGGATCGAAGTGGATGCCAAGGCATTCAAGGGAACCTTCAAGGCATTGCCGCAGCGTTCTGAGTTGCCAGCTACGATCAACGAGCATCTCGTGGTCGAGTTGTATTCCAAGTAATCCACGCGGAGTCGAATATGCCTAATAATAGCCTGTTGAAGCCACGCATCATCGACGTGCAACGTATCTCCCCCACCCAAGCAAAGGTGGTGATGGAGCCGTTCGAGCGCGGCTACGGTCACACGCTGGGCAACGCTCTGCGCCGCGTCCTGTTGTCCTCCATGCCGGGGTATGCAGTGACTGAAGTCAAGATCGCCGGCGTGTTGCACGAATACTCGTCCATCGACGGCGTGCAGGAAGACGTGGTCGAGATCCTGCTGAATCTGAAGGGTTTGGTGCTCAAGCTGCACAACTCGCGCGAAGCGACCTTGCACTTGAAGAAGTCCGGTGCCGGCGTGGTGACTGCTGCGGACATCGAGATCGGTGCCGACACCGAAGTGATCAATCCGAGCCATGTCATCGCCCACCTGACGGCTGGCGGAAAACTGGACATGGAGATCAAGGTCGAGCAAGGTCGCGGCTATGTTTCCGCCATCTCGCGCATGCAACCCGGCGCGAGCCGTCCGGTCGGTCACATCGCGCTGGATGCATCGTTCAGCCCGATCTCGCGCGTCAGCTACTCGGTCGAGAGCGCACGTGTCGAGCAGCGCACCGACCTGGACAAGCTGGTCATGGACATCGAGACCAACAGTGCCATCGATCCGGAAGAAGCCATCCGCTACTCCGCGCGAGTGCTGATGGACCAACTCTCCGTGTTTGCTGCGCTGGAAGGCACCCCGGCTCCGGTCGAGAAGCCTCAGGCACCGAAGGTCGACCCGATGCTGCTGCGTCCGGTGGACGATCTGGAACTGACTCCGCGTTCGTCCAACTGCCTCAAGGCGCAGAGCATCCATTACATCGGCGACCTGATCCAGAACACCGAAGCGGACCTGTTGCGCACGCCGAACCTGGGCCGCAAGTCGCTCAACGAGATCAAGCAAGTGCTCGCCGAACATGGTCTGTCACTGGGCATGAAATTGGAAAACTGGACAGCAGTGTCCGAGAAATAAAGCTGGCCCGGCCGCGAGGCTGGATCGCAAGAGAGGAAAATCATGCGTCACCGTTTAGGACTTAGAAAACTCAACCGCACCAGCAGCCACCGTTTGGCGATGTTGCGCAACATGACCGTTTCGCTGCTGCGTCACGAAGTCATCAAGACCACCCTGCCGAAGGCCAAGGAACTGCGCCGCGTCGCCGAACCTATCCTGACGCTGGGCAAGAACCCAAGCTTGGCCAATCGCCGTCTGGCATTCGCCCGTCTGCGCGATCGCGAGATCGTCAGCAAGCTGTTCGACGAACTGGGTCCGCGCTACGCAGCCCGCAACGGCGGCTACTCGCGCATTCTGAAGTTCGGTTTCCGCAAGGGCGACAATGCGCCGATGGCGCTGGTCGAACTGCTGGATCGTCCGGCAGAAGCGCAAGCGGTAGAAGTCGCAGGCGAGTAGTATCAAACGCCTCAGGTAGAAATAAACAAAGCCGGACTTGTTCCGGCTTTTTTTTGTCTGCTCAGGAATACCAGCGCAAGAACGCGGCAGCGGAAAGCGCTGTGAGCGCCAAGGCGGAGGAGGCAAGCCATACTCCGTTGCCACGCTGTTCGGTCCAGTGCTCGCCTCGCCAGATGTAGTCCGCAAGTATCAGGATGCCGAGCGTCGCACATGCCATCTTGAGACCCAGCGCATAGGCCGCAATCCCGGCAATGTCCGGCAGCTGCCGGTGGTAATGGTATGTGACCATACCGAAGGTGGCTCCGCTCGCAGCTTGGGTCAGCCAGCCGGCCAGCGCGAGGTACGCCAGTTTCCGTCTGCCGGCCCTTTCACGCGAACGCAACGCGCCCAGCGATCCGCCCACCACAGCGACGGCACCGAGGTTATGCACGACCTGGATCGCGGCGTAGGCCAGGTTCTGGGTGGCGCTCATTGCGCGGTCACGTTAATACAAGCCTCCGGACCGGTTGCCACGTGCCATTTGCTGTTCTCTGCCAGGCAAATGTGGTGTACGCCGGGCGTCAATGGGCCGAGTTCGGTGCCGCCCTTGAGTTGGCGCAAGACATCGATGCGCGCGCCGTCGACATAGAGGTGCAGATGGTCGCCACCCGGGCCGAGCACGGCATCGTAGTTAATCGGAAGCTTGTCCTTGGCATTGATCATGGCGCCGTCGGCGGGAAAGCTGATGGTGATCTTGCCGTCTGCCGCGAAAGCCTGGGCACAGCCAATTGCAAAAATGAATGCAAACAGGATCTTGAGGTTCATGGTCGCTCTCCTTGAGTGAGTTGCCGGAGTAAACGCACGACCATCTGACAATAACCGACTGTTATTGTCAATAATGTCTTTCCCTCCCTTCAGGAGGGGCGATGCCACGCGCTCATGAGCGCTTCAGGATGTCTTTCAGGTAGGGGCCGGTCACACTCTCCGGGTTCGCCGCGATGTCCTTGGGCGAACCTTGCGCCACGATGCGGCCGCCGCCGTCGCCGCCCTCCGGGCCGAGGTCAATCACACAGTCCGCGGTCTTGATCACGTCCAGGTTGTGTTCGATTACCACCAGCGTGTTGCCCTGGTCGCGCAGGGTGTGGATGACCTTCAGCAGCATGTCGATGTCGTGGAAGTGCAGACCGGTGGTCGGCTCGTCGAGGATGTACAGCGTGCGGCCGGTGTCGCGCTTGGACAGCTCCAGCGACAGCTTCACGCGTTGCGCCTCGCCGCCGGAGAGCGTGGTGGCGCTCTGGCCCAGCGTGATGTAGCCCAGGCCCACGTCGAGCAGCGTCTTGAGCTTGCGCGCGATTATGGGCACCGGCGCGAAGAACTCGTGCGCCTGCTCCACCGTCATGTTCAGCACCTTGTGGATGTTTGCGCCCTTGTACTGCACTTCCAGCGTCTCGCGGTTGTAGCGCTGGCCGTGGCACACGTCGCACGGCACGTACACGTCCGGCAGGAAGTGCATCTCCACCTTGATCACCCCGTCGCCCTGACACGATTCGCAGCGCCCACCCTTCACGTTGAAGGAGAAGCGCCCCGGCCCGTAGCCGCGCTCGCGCGAGGTCGGCACACTGGCGAACAGGTCGCGTATCGGCGTGAACAGTCCGGTGTAGGTCGCCGGGTTGGAGCGCGGCGTGCGCCCGATGGGCGACTGGTCCACGCTAATCACCTTGTCGAAGAACTCCAGTCCCTCGATCGCGGCATAGGGCGCCGGCTCCGCGCTGCTGCCATACAGATGCTGCGCCACCGCGTTGTACAGCGTGTCGTTGATGAGTGTGGACTTGCCCGAACCGGATACGCCCGCGATGCAGGTGAGCAGGCCCACGGGCAGGTCGAGCGTCACGTCTTTCAGGTTG
>JBQGEN010000316.1:0-2307 GCA_052039615.1 Sideroxyarcus sp.
CGGCGCGATCATCGAAGCTGGCGCCGGGACTGCCGCGGACAAAATCCGCGCCATCGAAGCTGCCGGCGTGAAAGTCGCCAAACACCCGGAAGAGATTCCGTTATTATTGCAATAGAAACCGGTGGTTGAGCAAGACGAGAAAGACGCTCGTCTTACTCAACCACCGATGGGTTTTAAATACATAGAGTGGCGCCTCGGCGCCACTCTACGGTTATAATCACTACAACCCTATCGGGAAAAAATCCTTACTTGTGCGAGTCAATATAGCTGACGGCTTCGCCCACTGTCGTGATTTTCTGAGCATCCTCATCAGAGATCTCAGCGCCAAACTTATCTTCGAAAGCCATGATCAATTCAACCAGATCAAGAGAATCCGCCTCGAGTTCCTCACGGAAACGAGCTTCGGGTGTAATTTTGGACTCATCGGCGCCGAGCAAATCTTTGATGATCGCCTTCACTTCAGTATATGTGTCAGACATGACAGCCTCCTTCAAATTTTGTCGTGGCAATTGTACTCGGTCTAACAACCGTGTCAAGCCACGCTGCCCAGTATTTCATTCAATCATGACGCCACGAGCACGCGTCATCTAACGACAGGAACACTAGCCTATGCCAAAAGTTGCGCCGATTGACCAGCGAAAAGCTGACCACATTAAGATCAATTTGGAAAAAGATGTCCGCTCTGCGCTTACCACCGGACTCGAAAAATATCACTTTGTCCACGAGGCATTACCGGAGCTGGATCTCGAGCAGATCGACACAAGCCTCAGCCTGTTCGGTAAGCGATTGACGGCTCCTATTCTGATCAGTTCCATGACCGGTGGGACAGAGGAAGCCGGCGAGATCAACCAGCGGCTGGCCGAGGCCGCGCAGGAGATCGGCGTGGCCATGGGGGTTGGCAGCCAACGCGCCGCGCTCGAAAACCCCAAAGAAACGCCCACCTTTTCCATCGCCCGTAAGGCCGCACCCGATATATTGCTGTTTGCCAATCTCGGTGCGGTGCAATTGAATTATGGCTATGGAATCGATCAATGCCGCCAGGCCGTCGATATGATCCAGGCAGACGCCTTGATTCTTCATCTCAATCCCCTCCAGGAAGCGGTGCAGGACGCCGGAGATATAAACTTCGCGGGTTTGGGCAAGAAGATAGAAGAAATATGTAAAAAGTTGGAGGTGCCTGTAGTTACCAAAGAGGTTGGTTGGGGCATCTCTGAACGAACAGCAAAGTTGTTAGCAGATTGCGGTGTTGCCGCCATTGACGTGGCCGGCGCGGGGGGAACAAGCTGGTCCCAGGTCGAAATGTACCGTGCACCCGATGAGTTCACGCGCGAGCTCGCCGCGACCTTTGTCGGCTGGGGAATACCAACCGCCGACTCAATTTTGAATGTCAAAAAAGCCGCCCCTGAAATGAATATCTTCGCCAGCGGTGGCATCAAAGATGGACTCGACATCGCCAAATGCATTGCCCTCGGCGCAACGCTGGGCGGCATGGCAGGTCAGTTCCTTAAAGCTGCTGCGATTTCGACAATAAGTGTCGTTCACATGATGCAGTTGACGAAGAGGCAGATTGAGGTCACGATGTTTGTGGCGGGAGCAAGGGAGATTGTAGAATTGGAGATTGGGAAGTTGGTACAAAAATCATGATTCACGTACTTAAGGAAAAGGCAACATCGACACAAATTCAGGCAATGCTTGACCGCTACGAAAACATGATCAAGATCGTCGTAGATATTCGCCGCCGGTATTTGGCAGGCGGTGGGGAGATGCATGCCGATTGTGAATCAGCGTTATTGGATGACGGAAGCGAACAGGATGATTTGTGGGGCGCGAACTGGTTCCCACATGAGCAGCGTATCGAGTTTGAGTCTTTGATCAATATACGTCCACGACTGGGAAATCGAAGCATCTTGATTCAAGATGAAAGTCTTCGCCGGCAAGTCGAAGCCGTAACCGACGAAATTCTCGGAGGTATGAGGTGAAAGATTTAGAACAACTCCGCGAACGGTTTCTGCGCGACCCTCTCCCTCGCCGCCTGGGTGGATTAGCCGCCACACTAGGACGCATTTCCTCCTCTGCACGGAAATCAACCGACCCTACAATTGTCGCCAATTTATTGGATGAGGCCAAACATCTCATAGAATGGACCGCCGCGGAGGTCGAACCTGAAGCTGCCGCGGAGCTTGTCCGCATGCAAACGATGATTACTCTCTGGCAGCGTGCCTGGGATGAAGCGAGTCAAAATCCCAAACAGCGGCTGTTACTTTCTGTTCAGGCCAAAGATTGGTCTGACAAAGCCGTGGATTTTTC
>JBQGEN010000317.1:0-1736 GCA_052039615.1 Sideroxyarcus sp.
TTCATGCTGCGATCCTCCGCTCGCTGACGAGCTGTTTGGCGGTATCGGTCAGTGCTTTGACGGCGATAGTGAGTTCGTCTCTTTTAGAGTTGACGTGATCGATGCGCATCATCATGAGTTGGGCGACTTCTTTGGGGTCGCTGATGACGCGGCCGGGTTTGGCTTGGGGTTTGCCGTTGACTTTGGGTTGTTTGGTCTGGCTTGTCTGGGTGGTGCTTGCTGCTTCGGTCATAGCCTTTTCTCCCTGTGATGTATTCGGCTGTTTCTAATTGCTCTTCCAGCCTCAATTAGCTCAGCAGCTTGTCGTTTTCGATGTGGTCGTACATGCTTCGACAAGCTCAGCACGGACGGACTTTTTGTTATCGCTCCCTCCCCGCTTCCTGAAACGCGCCCGTTACGGGCGACAGCAGGTATTCGAGTATGGTTCTGGTGCCTAGGTGGATCTCGGCCGTGACTTGCATGCCGGGGCTCAGCGCATGGCGCACGCCGTCGACGATCAGTTCTTGTGCCTTGAGGTCGACCAGTGCGCGGTAGGAGTACGGTTGTCCGTTCGGCGATTTGGCGGTGGGTGGTGCGGATTGGCCGGTGCCTTGCTGGGTGTTGTCGGTGGCGTCGGCGCTGAGGTGGGCGACTTGTCCGTCGACCATGCCGTATTTCTGGAATTGGTATGAGGCGAATTTGATCTTGGTGGGGTCGCCCTGGTGGATGAAGCCGACATCTTCGTTGGTGACCCACACTTCGGCTCGGAGTATCTCGTCCTTGGGTACGAGGGTCATGAGGATGGTGCCGGGGCTGATGACGGTGCCGATGGTGTGGGTGGCGACGTCTTTGATGATGCCGTCCTGCGAGGCTTTGAGTTCGAGCAGGTCGTGGCGGTATTGTTGTTTGGCGTATTCGGCCTGGGTCTTGTCGAGTTTGCCGCTGATGTCAGCGCGTTCGGCCTGGAGGCGTTGGCGGTAGTCGGCGCTGATCTGTTCAAGTTTGCGGCCGGATGCGGTGAGCGTGGCCTTGGCGCTGGCGATGATGTGTTCCTGGGTCTTGAGGTCCTGTTCTTTTTCGATCTGTTCGCGCGCTTTGTCGGTGGCGGCGAGCCGGCTGACGTAGCCGTCGCGGGCCATCTCGGCATAGGCTTTGGCCTGGTCGCGGTAGTGCGGCAGGATCTCGGTGAGTTTGGTGCGTGCCTGCCCTGCTGCGGCCAAGTCGCTTTCGGCTTTGTCGCGGACGCTCTGTTCTTCGGCCAGGGCGGTTTGGTAGGCCAAGCGATTGGCGCGATATTGGTTCAGTGCTTCGTTGTAAAGGGAGTCGGGGTCGTTGCGCTGGCGCTTGAATTCCCTGTCGGTCAATTCTGCATCGATGCGGCGCAGGGCGATCTGTTTGATGAGGTAGTCGGCGTTGATGGCTTTGCCGTCGGCATCGGACAGGGTGGTGTCGAGGCGCATGAGGATCTGTCCGGCCTGGACGTGCTGGCCTTCGGTGACGAGGATTTCGCTGATGAGGCCTTGTTCGAAAGGCTGGACGATCTTGACGTAGGTCTGCGGGATGAGCTTGCCTTGGGCGGTGGCGACGATGTCGAGCTTGCCGAAGGCGGCCCACAGGATGAGGGCGAACAGCAGGATCAACAGCAGGCGCAGCATGGCGCTGGCGAACGGTGCGGGAGGCTGTGTCTGGATGCGCAGCAGACTGGGACTGAAATCCTGGGGATCGACGCCGACAATACGTGGTTTACGTGCCGCTTT
>JBQGEN010000318.1:0-3795 GCA_052039615.1 Sideroxyarcus sp.
CAGTTCAAGCGGGTTGAACGGCACCAGTTGCGCCAGCAAGAATGCCGTGGGCATCAGGATGGCCAGCGCCGCCGCAGCCGCGACGTACGCCGCGCCGAAGTGCGGTGCGATCTTTTCCTTGAACAGGGTCAGCGCCGTGCCGCTCGCACCGTAACCCAGCATCGCCGCGCTGATGATCATGTAGGCGAAGTGATGCCACAGCACGATGCTGAACAGGCGTGTCAGCAGCACCTCGTAGGCCAGCACGCTGGCGGAGAGGAGGCCGATGGCGATGAAGGGGGGACGCGCCATAACCCTCTCCCCTACCCCTCTCCCGCGCGCGGGCGAGGGGAATAATGGGCGCTGCGCGAATTTCATCTTTAATGTCCGCCGGTCAGCGGCACGAACGCCACCGGCAGGATATGGCGCGTGGTCACCGAGCCGTCGGCCTTCTTTTCCACCAGCATCAGCGACTGCGTCATGAATTGCGTGCCGAGCGGGATGACCATGCGACCGCCCGGTTTCAGTTGTTTGATCAGCGGCGGCGGCACATGGCTGGCGGCGGCGGTGACCATGATGGCGTCGAACGGCGCCGCGTCCGGCCAGCCGTAGTAGCCGTCGCCCACTTTCGTTTTCACGTCGCGGTAGCCGAGCGACTGGAGCAATTCGCCGGCCTGCTTGCCCAGCGGCTCGATGATCTCGATGCTGTAGACCGAACCGGCGAGCTCGGCCAATATCGCCGCCTGGTAGCCGGAGCCGGTGCCGATCTCGAGCACTTTGTCGCCGGGCTTGAGTTGCATCAGGTCGCTCATCAGCGCGACGATGTAGGGCTGCGAGATGGTCTGGCCGTGGCCGATCGGCAGGGGGCGGTTGGCATAGGCCAGCGCAACCAGCCCGACGGGCACAAAACGATGGCGCTCCACTTTCTCCATTGCCGCGACGACTTGCGGGCTGAACGCGGCACGGCCGGTGTAGGCCGAGGTGTCGGCGGCATCGGCCAGCACCTCTTCCACCATGTCGTGGCGCGCCGCGTCGAACACGCCGGCTTGCGCGGGCAGGACGCAACAAAAAAAGACAAATGCAACCGAGGCGAAATGGCGTCTCATGATTTCCTCCCGCAAGCTACCTGCGCTGCAAAAAGATACTTCCGCCCGCTCACTTCCACATCTTCTTGAAGTCCCAGCCCTGCTTGCCGCTCATCGCGCGCAGCTGTTCGTACAGCGCGCGCTCTTCGCGCGAAAGATGCTCCGGCACATGCACCGCAATGCGCAGGTACATCTCGCCATGATGCGCACTGCCGAATTCGGGCAGGCCTTTGCCCTTGAGGCGCAACACCGCGCCGGGCTGGGTGCCGGGCGGGATGGTCACGCTGGCAGTCCCGTCCAGCGTAGGCACCTCCAGCGTGGCGCCGAGCACGGCATCGGTCAGGCCGATGGTCTCGTGGCGCAACAGGTCGGCGCCGGCGCGTTCGAAGCGCGGATCGTCCCTGGTGCGCACCACCACGAACAGATCCCCGGTCGCGCCACCCGCCTCAGGGCTCGGCATGCCCTTGCCGGGGATGCGCAACACCATGCCCTCCTCCACCCCCTGCGGGACCTTCACAGTGAGCGTCTCTTCCTTGTCCTCGCTGCCGCTGCCGTGGCAGACCGGACACGGGTGTTCGATGATGCTGCCGCGCCCGTGACAGACGGGACAGGCGCTGATCTGCCGGATGAACACATGTTCCCGTTCCTGGCTGCTGCGGGTGATGCGGCCGGTCCCTTTGCATGAGTCGCAGGTCTTGGCTGCGACCCCGCCCTCGGAGCCGGTGCCGTGACAGGCATGGCACGGAGCCGGACGGCCGAGGCGGACCTGCTCCTCGCCCCCGCTCGCCACACGCTCCAACGGAATATCCAGCTCCACCTCGATGTTCGCGCCGCGCTCGGGTCCGGCATGGCGGCGATGGAAGAAGCTCTCGAACGGGTTGCCGCCGAAACCGAAATTGAGCCCGCCGAAGATGTCCTCGAAATTGATGCCGCCGAACAGGTCTTCCTGGCTGAAGCCTTCCACGCCGGCGAATCCGCGCGCGTCATATTCGGCGCGCTTCTTCGGGTCGGACAGGATGGCATAGGCCTCGGCGATCTCCTTGAAACGCTCCTCCGCCCCGGCCTCCTTGTTGCGGTCGGGGTGATACTTCATCGCAAGGCTGCGGAAGGCGTCCTTGATCGCCTTCTGGTCGGCATCCTTCGCGACGCCGAGCACTTCGTAGTAATCGCGTTGGGCAGTAATGGCGCTCACCTTGGTTGCTGGTTGTTCAGCCCCTCGTCCGCCTGCGGGAGAGGGGTTGGGGAGAGGGAGTTGCACAGCGAATAAGACTCAATCCGTTTTCTTCTTCGCCCGAGTTCTGCTGCCGGGCTGCTTCGCGAACGATTTCCTGATCTCGGTCAGCTCGTGCAGCCGCGCCGCGACCTTGCGGTTGACGCTGCCTTCCGCATAGACGCCCTTGGCATCGGCTTCCCCGGCCGGCAGGCCGGTCAGCAGCGAGATGGCCTGGTCCACGTTCTCCACCGCATAGATCCTGAACTTCCCGGCCTCGGCGGCAGCCACCACATCGTGGCGCAGCATCAGGTGCTTGATGTTGGCGGCGGGGATCAGTACGCCCTGCTCGCCGCTCAGCCCGCGCGCGTTGCAGATATCGAAGAAGCCCTCGATCTTTTCGTTCACCGCACCGATCGCCTGCGCCTGGCCGAACTGGTTCACCGAGCCGGTGATGGCCAGCGATTGTTTGATCGGCACGTTCGCCAGGTTGGACAGCAGCGCGCACAGCTCGGCCATCGAGGCGCTGTCGCCGTCGATCATGCCGTACGACTGCTCGAACACGAGGCTGGCGGAGAATGCCAGCGGCTGGTTCTTCGCGTAGCGCGAGGCGAGGAAGGAGGACATGATCAGCACGCCCTTGGAATGGATGGCGCCGGACAGCTTCACCTCGCGCTCGATGTTGATCACGTCGCCGTCGCCCAGGCGCGTATTGGCGGTGATGCGCGTCGGCTGGGCGAAGGCGAACTCGCCCAGCTGCATCACGGACAGGCCGTTGATCTGGCCCGTCACCGAACCCTGCGTGGCGATCACCAGCGTGTCGCGCAGGATCGCCTCATGCAAACGGTCGCGCATCCGGTCCTGGCGCCGGATCCGGGCGTCGATCGCGCACTGCACGTCGCCGGCTTCCACCACGCTGCGGCCCGCCTCGCGCGAGCAGTAATCGGCCTCGCGCAGCAGGTCCACGATACTGCGCATGTGGGTGGAAAGCCTCTCCGCATCCTCCACCAGGCGCGCGCTGTGCTCGATCACCCTGGCCACCGCGCCGCGGTCGAACGGCAGCAGCTTCTCCTTGCGCGTCTGCGTGGCGACCAGCCGTGCATAGAGCTGGTGCGCATCGTCGTTGCGTTCGATGCGCTCCTCGAAGTCCGCCGCCACCTTGAACAGCTCGCCGAACTCGGGATCGTATTGCTGCAGCAGGTACTAGAACATGCGGTCGCCGAACAGGATGACCTTGGTGTCCAGCGGGATGGGTTCGGGCTCCAGCGACACGGTGCTGACCCGGCTGGACATCTGCCCCAGCGAGTCGATGCGGATCTCGCGCGTCTGCAGCGCGCGCTTCAGGCCTTCCCAGGCGAACGGCTGCACCAGCACCTTGCGGATGTCGAGCAACAGATAACCGCCGTTCGCCTTGTGCAGCGCGCCCGGCTGGATGAGGGTGAAGTTCGTGACCAGCGCGCCCATCTGCGCGATGTGTTCCACCCGCCCCACCAGGTTGCTGTAGGTCGGGCCGTCTTCGCT
>JBQGEN010000319.1:0-6224 GCA_052039615.1 Sideroxyarcus sp.
AGGATGCTCGATGCCTTCCGCAACATGCCGCCCGCCAACATGGAAGCGCTGGAAGACGTGCTGCTGCGCGTGTCGGAGATGGTGTGCGAACTGCCGCTGCTCAAGGAGATGGACATCAACCCGCTCATCCTCGACGAGAACGGCGCGCTCGCCGCCGATGCGCGCGTCGTGGTCGAGTTCCGCCAGCCAACCGCAGACCGCTACGCGCACATGGCGATCTACCCCTACCCTACCCACCTCATCAGCGAATGGCAGTTGGCCGACGGCACCGACCTCGTCATCCGACCCATCCGCCCCGAGGACGCCGACATCGAGAAACAGTTCGTGCACGACCTGTCGGAAGAATCCAAATACTTCCGCTTCATGAATAGCATGCAGGAGCTCACCGAGACCATGCTGGTGCGTTTCACCCAGCTCGACTACAGCCGCGAGATGGCCCTGGTCGCCGTGACCCAGGAACAGGGGCGGGAGGTCGAACTGGGCGTCGCGCGCTATGCCATCAACCCGGACGGCGACACCTGCGAATTCGCGCTGGTCGTGGCGGACCGGATGCAGGGCAAGGGATTGGGGCAGAAACTCATGGTGGCACTGATGGAAGCGGCACGCTCCATGGGGCTTTCGGTAATCGAGGGCGAGGTGCTGAACAACAACCACAACATGCTCAAAATGATGACCCGCCTCGGTTTCAGCATCAAGAGCAGCGAGGATGACCCCAGCATCATGAAGGTGAGCAAGGCGCTGTGAGCGGCGTGAGTTGGCCCTGAGTCACAGCTTGCGATCACCCTGCGTACAGGAGGCTGCCATGGAATCGCGCATCATCAGCATCTCGATCGACCGCAACTGGAAGGACGTCTACGAGAGCATCTGGCGCCCGCAGGACTTTCCGAAATGGGCATCCGGTCTCGCCAAATCCACGCTGACACCGGACGGAGACGCATGGAAGATCGAGGGCGCCGGAGAGCCCGTCCGGATCAGGTTCACCGGACATAATCCATTCGGCGTCATGGATCACTATGTCAGCGCCGGCAGCAAACCCGAGGTCTACGTGCCGATGCGGATCATCCGGAACGGCGACGGCGCCGAGGTGCAGCTCACCCTGTTCCGGCAGCCGGACATGAGCAACGCCGAATTTGCCGCCGACGCGGAATGGGTCACGCGCGACCTGCAGGCATTGCGTGCGCTCTTTACGCATTGACCGATGGCTTGCGAATACCGGGAGGATTGCGCCATGAACAAGGAAACCGCACGTACCATGATGTGGGCCGCGCTGGCCCTGCTTGTGGTGAGCGCCATGATTGGCGCCCCGGAAGCCGGTGTGCTGATGGCGGTCCTGGCGGCTTGCTGCGCCCTGGCTGCGGTCGTCTACGGCAGCAAGGGCATCCGCGCTGCTGCGGCGCTCATCCTGCTTGCGGCGCTCGCCTTGTCGGCTGCGCTGTATCCGGCGGCAAACCACGACATGGCCGCATATCGCGACCGTACAACCGAAGGAGCCCGATGATGCGCTTCAGGACATCGCTGCTCGCTCTCCTCCTCACCTGCGTCAGCAGCGCCGCGGCAACTGAACCGACGCGCCACGGATTCCTGGTGTTCTCGGCGGACGGCGTCGCCAGCTACACGCAGGAGGCGAAAGGCAAATTGCGCCTGCAGGGCAAGATGGCCGCAGGCAGCATCGACGAGTTCGTCACCAGGGACGGGCGCATCTACCACCTGCACATGCTGCTGGGCCGCGTCACGGAACTGGGTGCGGACCTCAAGCCGCTGCGGGAAGTGACGGTCAAGAGCAGGACCGATGTCCCGTACTGGCTGGGTGCATGGAGCAATGGCCTGCTCGTTCTCAACGACAACGCGGTGGTCTACCTCGACGCCGACCTGAAGCAGGTCGCGCTGCTGCGACTGCAGCCGCGCCGCCGCGACGACATCACGCCCGCGCTCAACCCGCAGGACTTCGACACCTGGGAACGGCGCGGCTACCTGCTGGCGAACACCAGGGAGCTGTTCATCATTCCTCTGGACCTGCCGACCAGCGCGGAACCGCTGGCCCCGGCACTGCGCGCCGGCGATGGATACTCGCCGGACGCGCAATGGATAGACCCGGCGGACAAGACGCTGAACATCATCGGCAAGACGCAACGGGAAGAACAAGACGCGAAGCTCGAACCGGGAGAGTTCCGCATCATCAAGGAACAGGTTGTCTACACTTATCGCCTCGATGACCTCGGCGCAGCGGCGCTCAGAAACGTGGTGCATGAGGAGCGCGAGATACACGAGCCCGTCCGGCTCGACTTCGACGACGGCGAACGCCCCGATGGCATGATCATCGAGCGCCGTCCCCCTTATCGTCCAGACGGCCCGGACAAGGGCACCTATATCGGCATCCTGAGCCGAACCACGCCCGCCTACGCCGAGGCGTTCGAGGAGAAGGAGGACATGGGCCTGTCGGCTCGCGCCATCGTCCGCCTCAAGAGTCGCGGCCGCTACGACAAGCAGGAGCTCTTCCGGGAAACCAAAGAAGGGCCGCTCTGGTTCAAGAGCGAGATCGGCGCGCGTTACATCGAGAGCGACATGGAGGAGCACGTGTTGCGCCTGCAACCGGCGCCCTACGGAAAGCTCATGGCGCTGCCGGAACTGCGCGGGGTCTATTTCAAGGCGCTGGCTTACTGAAAAGGATAGGTCATGAACGATCTCTCACCACGTCAACGCCAGCGCGGCTACCTGCTGGAGATCCCGCTCCTGTTCGTCGCGCTGGACCGCTGGCAGCATTTTCAGTACGCGGTGAATGCCCGCGGAATGTCGAAGAGATAGCCAAAGATCAACATGCAGACAGAACCCGAATTCGCGGAGCAGTACACGAAAGCCGAAGCCATCCGAATCGTCATCATCGGCACACTGGCGGGAGCGCTGGTAGTTGTGGCATCGAAGGCGTGGCTATTCCCCTGGTTCCGCGAGTTCGTCGCCGCAGCCCCCTGCATCACGGTCTTCGGCATTCAAGGATTGACTGTGCTGTGGTATGGCGTGTTCGTGGGCATTCCGCTGCACGCCGCGATATTGGTCGCCGCCCTATTCGGTTGGCGCGGCTACAAGATACTCCGCGATGACCGCTTCCCGCCGCTGAAGGAAAAAGTCTCCCGTCCGACCAGGATACGCAAAGGTTCGCAGGCCAGGCTCATCGGCTATCTGCACCTGGCGGCATTTCTTCCTCCATTGGCATTGGCCGTCTGGGGCGCTTTTCAGGCCGCGAAGATGACGGAGATGACACGCCCTAAAATCGGCGTCTGCACGCCTTCCCCCATGGCAGAGAAGATCGCTCCGCAGGCAGAGACGGTTACCCGCCCCGCTCCCTGAGCGGCAGGAGAATATGAAATGGGAAATTCAGCGTTTGGCGAAGCTCTGTTTTCGCCGGAGTGCTGTTTGCGCTGATCGTCGTGGTACTCAACTATAGCGCCCTGTACACAAGTCACCGCAAAAAGAAACGCGGCATGTGGCAGTCAGGAGAAGCGCTGTCGCAGGTATTCGATGATGTCGCCGGATTCGTACATCCACCGGACATTGCCGTCGGCATCGGCGATCTGCAGACAGGGCGTCTGCACCTTGCCGCCGCCCTGCAACAAGTCGGCACGGTGTCGTGCATCATGCTGCGCGTCGCGCAAGACGATGGGCAGGGATAGCCTGCCCATTTCGTGACGCACCTTGATGCAGAACGGGCAGGTCCGGAAGTGATAGAGCGCCAGGCTGGCGCATTCCCGGTCGACCTGCTGTTGTATTTCCGCAGGGCGGGACACTCCCTTCGGCATCCCCCATCTGGCCCACAACAGCATGAACGGCATCAGCGCCAGGCGCAGTGTGCGGAAGAACAGTTTCATCATCGTTTTCATCATTCTTGCCTTGAGCATTTCTTGATCCGCGATTTGCCAGCGCGGAAAATATCAGGGAGCGGATTCTACCGAATTCTTGCGCACCGGGTTCGGCGATGGCCGGGAAAGACGCGCGCAGAAGGTATAATCGGCAGTTTTCCGGATACCCTGCCATGTGGTTCAAGAACATCTTCATCTATCGCCTGCCCGATGACTTCCGCATCACGCCCGAAACGCTTCAGGAGAAGCTGGCCCTCAAGCCGCTGATGCCCTGCAGCGGCCTCGACAAACAAAGTCTGGGCTGGGTTTCCTGCCGTGGCGATGACCGCCTGGTTCACATCGCCAACAACCAGATCATGTTCGCGCTGGGCGTCGAGCAGAAATTATTGCCGGCCTCCATCATCAACCGCTTTGCCAAAGAGCGCGCAGCTGACGTCGAAGCGCAGCAAGGCTACAAGGCCGGACGCAAGCAGTTGAAGGAAATCAAGCAGGCCGTCACCGACGATCTGCTGCCCAAGGCCTTCGCGGTGCGGCGCACCACCTACGCCTGGCTGGATCTGGCCAAGGGCCGCCTGGTGATAGACGCCGCGTCGTCGGCCAAGGCCGAGGAACTGCTGGATCAACTGGGAAAGACCGTGGACAACTTCCCGGTGCAACTCCTGCACACCGAGTTGTCCCCGATCGCCGCCATGACCGACTGGCTGGCGGGAGAGAATGCGCCGGCCGGTTTTACGATAGACCGCGAACTGGAACTGCGCTCCAGCGACGAGAGCAAGGCGACCGTGCGCTATGCCAACCACGCGCTGGAGGGCAAAGAGATCCTCGCCCATATCTCGGCAGGCAAGCGCGCGGCCCGGCTCGGCATGACCTGGAACGACCGGATATCCTTCGTTCTCAACGAACACCTGCAGCTCAAACGGCTCGAATTCCTGGACATCATCAAGGACGAGTCGTCGAAAGTGGCGGACAACGAGGACGAAATGTTCGAGCTCGACTTCACCTTGATGACAGGCGAACTATCCAGGCTACTGACCGACCTGACCGAAGCCTTGGGCGGCGAAGTCGTTAAGGATTAAGGCCGGCACTTGTATACGGCAAAGATCCGTTTGCCGTATTCCGGCGACTCGCCCTTCACGACGGTATCCGCGCCGACATCCACCGCATGATTGCGTGCCATCTGGTACATATTGGCTTCCACTTCCTTTTCAGGTCGGCCCTTGGCAAAGATGCTGATCGTGACACTGCCCTTGGACTGGCAGTCGGCGACCTGGTTGGCATCCGCCAAGGACACGCGCTCCGCTCCTTCGCGAACCCCGATGATATGGCTGGCACATCCGTTCAACCCTGCAAGCAGCGGCACGATGGCGGCAATGACCAACATTTTCTTTGAAAATTGCATGGCAACTCCCGGTCTCTTCAGTAAATGGAACATCCGTTATGGATGCCGGATTGGCAATGGCGCTGACGAAATGCGCGTCGACGCGTCACGCTGGCAAATTAGGCGCAGGCACTTCAGAAAAGTTCAGAAGCTGTTCGAGCCCGATTGAAACCCGGCCTATGCCGCCCCCTCCAGGCTCATCTGCATCTCCAGCCACGCTTCTTCCAGCTCGGCCACTTTGCCTTCCAGCACCTCGCGCCGCGCGTTCAGCGTAGCGACCAGATCGCTGCTGCCATCCGCATAGGTGGCAGGGTCGCCGAGCCTTGCGGTGATCTCGCCCAGCTCGGTCTGCGCCTTGTTCAATTCGGTCTCCAGCTTGGACAGCTTCGACTGCAGCGCCTTGCGGTTCGGCTTGGGCGCGGCGGGCTGGGCCGGCTTGGCCGCCTTGACCGGAGAAGCCGCCTCGCTGCGGCGGCGGTTCTCGATCCAGTCGCGGTAGGTTTCCAGATCGCCGTCGAACGGCGCGGCCTTCCGGTCGGCGACCAGCCACAATTCGTCGGCCACGGCGCGGATCAGGCTGCGGTCGTGCGACACCAGCACCACGGCGCCGGTGTATTCCTCCAGCGCCAGCGTCAGCGCGTCGCGCATGTCCAGGTCGAGGTGGTTGGTGGGTTCGTCCAGCAGGAGCAGATGGGGCTTCTGCCAGGCCAGCAGCGCGAGCGCGAGGCGGCTCTTCTCCCCGCCGGAAAAACTTTCCACCGGCCGTTCCTCGCTGTTGCCGGCCAGGCCGAAGCGGCCGAGGAAAGTGCGCAAGGTCAGCGTGGTCTCCCTGGGCGCCAGCCGCTCCATGTGCTGCAGCGGCGTGGCCTTGCTGTCGAGATTCTCCAGCTGGTGCTGCGCGAAATATCCGATGCGGATGTCCGGCGTGATCTCCAGCCTGCCCGAGGTCGGCTTGAGTTCTCCGACCAGCAGCTTGATCAGGGTGGATTTGCCGG
>JBQGEN010000320.1:0-4172 GCA_052039615.1 Sideroxyarcus sp.
CGGGCAACTGGCCGAGTTCGCCGGTGGCGAGCTGGGTGTTCTGCGCGCGCACCGCCTTGCTCACGTCGCCGGGACTCAGCTTGTAGGCGTGGAGTTTCTCCGGCTTGAGCCACAGTCGCATCGAGTACTCGGTGCCGAACAAGAGCGCCTCGCCCACCCCGCGCACGCGGCGGATGTTCTCCAGCACGTTGGCCGAGGCGTAGCTGCCGAGCGCGACGTTGTCGCGGCTCTTGTCGGGCGAGATGAGCGCGACGATCATCAGGAAGTTGCGCGCCGATTTGGTCACCGCGATGCCGATGCGCCGCACCTCGTCCGGCAGGCGCGCCTCGGCGCGCTTGACGCGGTTCTGCGTCTCGACCGAGGCGACATCCAGGTCGGTACCCGCCTCGAACGTCAGCGTGATCTGGCCGATACCCAGCTCGGAGGACGATTCCATGTACTGCAGATGCTCGATGCCGTTCAGCTCCTGCTCCACCAGCGCGACCGCGGTCTCTTCCACCACCTGCGCCGAGGCGCCGGGATAGAAGAGCGTGACGGACAGGGCCGGCGGCGCCACCTCGGGATAGGCGGCGATCGGCAGGTTGCGCAGCGCAAGCCCGCCGCCCAGCATGATGATGAGGGCGATGACCCAGGCGAAGATGGGGCGGTCGATGAAGAAGCGTGGCAGCACGATGCGCCCCTATCTCTTTGCCGCGGGCGCGGCCGCAACGGGCGCGCTTCCCGGCGGCGTCCACTCCACCGCCGTCACCGGCGCGCCGGGACGCGCTTTCTGCAAGCCGTTCACGATCACGCGCTCACCGGCGCTCAGGCCCTCGGCGACCACGAAATCGCCGCCCGCCATGCCGCCGGTCCTGACCGGCCGCGGCGCGGCCATCCCCGCCGCATCCACCACCATCACGAACTGGCCTTGCGGCCCGGTCTGCACCGCGCGTTGCGGCACCCTGATGCTGTCGTCGGCGCTGGCTTCCGGGAAGCGGATGCGCGCGAACATGCCGGGCAGCAGTTCATGGTCGGGATTGGGGAACTGGGCGCGCAGCGACACGCTGCCCGTGCCCGGATCGACGGCGAGGTCGGAGAACAGCAGCTTGCCCGGCCGCGCATAGACGCGGCCGTCCTCCAGCACCAGCTCGACGCGGGCGGAGCCGGCGCGCTTCAGCGTGCCCGACTGGAACGCCTGCTGCAGGCGCAGCACGTCGGCTCCGGCCTGGGTGAAGTTGGCATAGATGGGATCGAGCTGTTCGATGGTGGTGAGCAGGGTGGCCTCGCCGTGCCCGACCAGCGCGCCCTCGGTCACCAGCGCGCGGCCCACGTGGCCGGCGATGGGCGCGGGCACGTTGGTGTTCTCGAGATCGATCCGTGCGCGGGACAACGCGGCCTCGGCCTGCTTGAGCTTGGCGGCGACCAGGTCGTAGTCCTGCTGGCTGACGACCTTGGCCGCGAGCAGCGGCGTGTAGCGCTCCACCGTCATGCGCGCCACGTCCACGTCGGCCATGGCGGCATTGTAGGCGGCGCGGTAGTTGCGCGCGTCGATGCGGAACAGCGTCTCGCCCGCGCGCACGTCGCTGCCTTCGGTGAAGCGGCGCTTCTCGATGATGCCTTCCACCCGCGCGCGCACCTGCGCGGTGCGGTAGGCCTCCAGGCGTCCGGGCAGGTCGCGCGTCAGCAGCACCGGGCCGGCGGCGACCGTCACCACGTCTACTTCCGGCGGCGGCATGCCGCCGCCTGCGCCCGCCTGCTTCGCGCCGCCTTCCTTGCCGCACGCGGCCAGCAGCATGGCCGCGAACAGGACCGCGATGGAAAGGGCATGGGGTGTCTGCTTCATGAGTGACCTCCCGCTGAACTGGATGCGGCGGCGGAACGGCTATGTCGCGTCCGCCGGACCGCACGCTACAGAAACCCGCTTACCACTCCTGCGGCAAGCGATAGCGCTCCGGCAACAGATCGATGATCTCGCGCTGCACCAGGATGTTGTGTTCCTCGTACAGTGCCTTGCTGTTCAAGGGCACCGACTCGTCCGGCGATTCGACGATCTTCTCGCCCTGCCACACCCAGTCGACCGGCAGGCACACGTCGGGCGTGCTTTCGCTGGGGTACTCGGATTGCACGACGCCGACGGCCAGGATGTGCAGGTCGAAGGGCGAGTTGCTGTGCTTGATGAAGACGATGTCTTCTTTCCGGACCGGCGAGACGATGTAGCGCACGTCCGTCTTGCCATCCGGCGAATGCGGCAGGCATACGGTGTGCTTGTCGACGAAGCCCTGCGCGTTGCGCTCCTCGATTCCAAAGAATGTAGCCATGATGTCCTCGCTTTCTGCAACGGTCAGCCCGACGGGCGACCCATAGCCGGCGGGGCGAGAGGGGGAGCATCGGGACCGGCCAACGGTCCGTCGCTGTCGCGTCTCGGGAGTCCATGTGAACCGAAGGTTCGGGCGGAAGAAGGCGAGCGACCACTCGGCTGCAGCGCATGGAGGCACCGGATACCGGCACGTGCGGATGGTTTGAAACCACCCGGAGAGGACATGCTAAGAAGCTGGATTGATATTGTCAACTATTGCATCGCAAACCCATGATGGCATGGCATATATTGCTATGGATGCGGTTTGCGAATGGCTGCGATCCGTGAGGAGGGGAGAAGGGTGCGGGTGACACGGGTCGAAGACAGGGTAGTTCTTCGACAGCCCGGGGGCAGCACGTAGGTGCAATAAGTGTAGCGCCCTACACCTGCTGCATCTGTCGCGGGTCAAGACGGCGCCGCAGGGGGGAGTTAGCAGGGCTGCAGTACCCGCCGTTTCTTACCAATATACAATTCCATACTCATCGGCGCTCTGAGCCATTTCATCCAGAATTTCATTCTGTTCCGGTTTGATTTTAATCGGGGCAAAACTAAATTCTGCATTGTTGCCGTCATTGTCTGAATAATAGCCGGTGTAGAACCAAATTTCGGCAAAAGGCCACTGTTCTAACAATGGCGTAATTTTGCCAAGTGCATCGAAATACTGGGGTACATCAAATGCGCCCGCTCTGTTATCTATGAGCAGTACCGTATTTTCTTTATCGCCATGTCTCTTGGCGGCCTTTTTTGAGATTGCATCCTTCAGTATCTCTGTTAGCCCTTCTCCTGAATCATATAGAGCGCTAACGAGAACTGATTTCTCAGGAGGATAAAACGGATTTGGAATGAGTTCATTGGTTGATACGCCGGCCTTTCGGTGGTCGTCGATGAACTGAGATACTTTTTCGGAAGGGAAGAGTTTGGCCAGTTTTTTCAACTCATGGATGGGTATTCGCTCCTCTGTGCTCCATAGAGCAAGCCGCTCTGCATTCTTATTGTTCTCGAACTGCTTTAGATTATCCGCGATTGAAGTAATTTCAATATTGAACTCACTGCCGTTACTTAACTTAACTCTGAAATCCCACGGATCATCACGACTTACTATTTCGAGACCGACGTAGCTACGAAGAAAGTGTCTGGTTATGTGACGCAGATAGTGCGTACATATTAGATATTCTCTGCGCCGCATATCCGGCAGGTCTAGATAGATACGCTCCACGACCGATCCATCTGGAAAAACCCTCGCCATCCGTTTGAAATTACGCTTATTGACGAGCGAGCCGATAGGGAAAAACTTTGGATGTTGTACGTTAACAGCCATAAGTAGTGCTAGTGCTCGTTAGAGTGCAATAGGCCTTTCCTATTCACGTGCGCATCTGGCAATTGCTGGGTTGTTATCCAGTTCCAGGCAGTGCCTCAGGTCCATATCCTTGGGCCTCACCTTCGTTACCTTGGAGCGCTTCGCTGGCGTCGCGCTCTTCGCAGCGGGCTGAGCCGCCTCGGCAGGCACTGCTGCGACCGGCTCGACCACCGTTGCTGACGGCGCGGATGCGGCCGCCACAGGTTGGGTTGCCGCGGGTTGCGATTGGCTCGCCATCTCGGCGGCGGCGAACGCCGTAGTGCTCAACGACAATGCGGCCACGATGATGAGATTGCTTATTGTGTTCTTCATGCCTCGCTCCATGCGTGAGTGGTGTCCCAATTTACCGGAGTTGGATGGTTTTGACTATCTGCGCGGATGGAAGGAGTGAAGGAAAGAAAACAGCGCGCTTACTTTGGCTTGTGTACGTCTGCCATTTCAATGGGCGATCTATTCCATACCATGAGTGTGGAAATGTCA
>JBQGEN010000321.1:0-2904 GCA_052039615.1 Sideroxyarcus sp.
AGATGGCCAAAGGCTTCGACCGCATGCTGTTCTCCAATGTGAATTTCCGCATCGACGCCGGCGAAAAGGTCGCCATCATCGGCCCCAACGGCATCGGCAAGACGACGCTGCTGCGCATCCTGGCGGGCGACCTGCAACCGGACACCGGCACGGTCAAATGGGCGGAGAAAGCCAAGCCCGGCTACTACGCGCAGGATCATGCGCACGAGTTCGCCGAAGACAAGACGCTGACCGACTGGATGACCGATTGCCGCGGCCCGCATGACGACGACCAGGTCGTGCGCGGCACGCTCGGCCGCCTGCTGTTCTCTGGCGACGAAGTGAAGAAGAACGTGAAGGTACTGTCCGGCGGCGAGAAGGGCCGCATGCTGTTTGGCAAGCTCATGCTGGCGAAGCCCAACGTCTTGCTGATGGACGAGCCGACCAACCACATGGACATGGAATCCATCGAGTCGCTCAACACCGCCTTGCTCGAATACAAGGGCACGCTGGTGTTCGTCAGCCACGACCGCGAGTTCGTGTCGTCGCTGGCCACGCGCATCATCGAGATCTCGGCCAAGGGCGTGAACGACTATCACGGCACGTACGAGGAATTCCTGCGTGACCAGATGGCCGAATAAGTCGCCACAATGAGTCATTCGGGAGCGATCGGCGTTTTCGATTCCGGCGTGGGCGGCCTGTCCGTGCTGCATCACATCCGCCAGACGCTCCCCAACGAACGCCTGATCTACGTCGCCGATTCCGGCCATGTGCCCTACGGCGACAAATCCCCGGCGTACATCGAAAAGCGCTCGCTCGCCCTCGCCCGCTTCCTCGTTTCCCAGGGCGCGGACGCCATCGTCATCGCCTGCAACACCGCCACCGCCGCTGCCGTGACCAGCCTGCGCAGCCGGTTCGACATTCCCATCGTGGGCATGGAGCCCGCGGTCAAACCCGCCGTCGCCGCCACCCGGAGCGGAGTGGTCGGTGTGCTCGCCACCATCGGCACGCTGGAGAGCGCGCGCTTCGCGGCGTTGCTGGAAAAATACGCGGGCGAGGTCGAGATCGTCACCCAGGGTTGTCCCGGCCTGGTCGAGCAGGTGGAACTGGGCGAACTGCACAGCGCGCGGACGCGCGAGCTGGTCGAGCGCTACACGGCGCCGCTGCTGGCGCGCGGAGCAGACACGCTGATCCTGGGCTGCACCCACTACCCCTTCCTCGCCCCCCTGATCCGCGAGATGGTGGGCGACGGCATCGCGTTGGTGGATACCGGCGCGGCCGTGGCGCGCCAACTGCAGCGCCGCATCGAGACCGAGCTGCCCGCAAGGCAACTATCCGTTCACCCCGAGCCGGTCGAAGGGCGAACTACCCCCGAACAATTCTTCACCAGCGGCGACCTCGACCAGGCTTCGCGCATCATGTCGGTGCTGTGGGGCGAGCAAGTCGCCGTGCAGGCTTTGCCTGCCGAGTTCGCCTAGAACGAATATCCAGCCCGGTACTCTGTAAACGGCCGCGCTTGTGCAGAGTCTGCGCGGGGCGATATTCAGACTGAGCTTGAGATCGCGCAGGGCAAAACGGGGCGCGTATCTCACTGGAAGGAACTGCACGCCCGGCTTTTTCGTTAGAATGGCGCGAGGATCACAAAAAGACCATCATGAGCACGACACACCGCTACACCCTCACCATCTCCTGCCCCGACCGCTCCGGCATCATTGCCGCAGTCACCGGCTTCATCGCGCAGCACGGCGGCTTCATCATCGAGGCGAGCTACCACACCGAGCAGGAGGCGCAGCGCTTCTTCATGCGCCAGGAGATACGCGCCGATTCGCTGCCGTTCGATGCGGCGGAGTTCCGCCGCCGCTTCTCGATGCTGGCGGACGAGTTCGAGATGAGCTGGCAACTGGCCGATTCCGCCGTCAAGAAGCGGCTGGTAGTGCTGGTGAGCAAGCAGGACCATTGCCTGGACGACCTGCTGCACCGCTGGCGCAGCGGCGAGCTGCAGGTGGACATCCCCTGCGTGATCTCCAACCACGAGGACCTGCGCAGCTTCGTCGAGTGGCACGGCATCCCGTTCGTCCGCATAGACATGGCGGACAAGGAGGCGGCGTTCCAGCACATCTCGGCGCTGTTCGACGCGCATCGCGGCGACGCAATGGTGCTGGCGCGCTTCATGCAGATCCTGCCGCCCTGGCTGTGCCAGCGCTATCCGGGGCGCGTCATCAACATCCACCACAGCTTCCTGCCCTCCTTCGTCGGCGCCAAGCCGTATCACCAAGCCTACCAGCGTGGGGTGAAGCTGATCGGCGCGACCTGCCATTACGTCACCGATGAACTGGATGCGGGCCCGATTATCGAGCAGGATACGGTGCGCATCGACCACGGCGATACGGTGGACGATCTGGTGCGCTACGGGCGCGACATCGAGAAAACGGTGTTGTCGCGCGGCTTGCGCTACCATGTGGAGGACCGGGTGCTGGTGTGCGGCAACAAGACCATCGTGTTCCGCTGAGCCGACAAGTTCTTCAATCTCATTATTTTTAGAGGGGCCTCTTTATGAAACGAGTTTTAGGTTTTGCCGCAGCGGCATTGCTCGCCGGTCAGGCGCTGGCGTTCGAGATGTCCAGTCCGGACCCGCTAGTGAAGATGGGCAAGCCGATGACCAAGGCGCAGGAATACAACGGCTTCGGCTGTAACGGCGACAACCTCTCGCCTGCCCTGGAATGGAAGAACGTGCCGGCCGGCACCAAGAGTTTCGCGGTCACCGTCTATGATCCCGATGCGCCGACCGGCAGCGGCTGGTGGCACTGGGTGGTGTACAACATCCCCGCCACGGCGACCGGCCTGCCGGGCGGCGCCGTGGTGCAGGCGGCGCTGCCGGCCGGGGCCAAGCAGGGACGCAACGACTTCGGCGAGCGCAATTACGGC
>JBQGEN010000322.1:0-11839 GCA_052039615.1 Sideroxyarcus sp.
GCCTGTCACACCGATATCCATGACCCGGATAGAACGTTTGCGCTTGCGCCATGCCATGATGCTGGACTTCAGATGGAGCAGCGAACCGCCGTAGTACATGACCTTGAACATGAACAGCCAGAAGGCATAGCGGTTGGTACGGTACACGTCGCCGGTCAGGATGGAGATCAGCGCCTTCTTGACCTTGCTTTCGGTGCCCTTGTACATGAGCAGGTTGCGCATGGCCGGAGTGGTGATGCGGTAGATGAACCAAGAAAACACCTTGGGCCCCTGCATGATGGCCTTGTCGAATTCCTTCAGCGCCTGCGCCGCCTCCTGCGGCTTGTCCAGGCAACGCTCGACTGCATCGGCACCCGCGAAGGAACTGGCCATCGCCAGGAACACGCCGGAGGAGAAGATCGGGTCGATGAAAGCGAAGGCGTCGCCCAGCAGGATGTAGTTCTCGCCGGAGGAACGCTCGGACAGGTAGGAGAAATTGCCGGTGGCGGTCACCGGCGACACCAGCTTGGCTTCCTTCATCCGCTCCGTCAACGCGGGACACATGGCGATGGTGTCCATGAAGAACTGGGTCATATCGGTCTTGCGCGTCTTCATGTAATACGGCCAGCAGGTCGCGCCGATGCTGGTGTTACCGTCGGGCAGCGGGATGAACCAGAACCAGCCGTGGTCGAACCAGAACAGGCTGATGTTGCCCTCGACTTCACCTTCGAGCCGCTTCACGCCGGAGAAGTGGCCGAACATGGCCGCGCTGTTGTGTTTCTTGTTGCGGTGCTTCATCTGGAAATGGTTGGACAGGAAGGTGTCGCGGCCGGAGGCGTCGACCACGAACCTGGCGCGGATGCGCTGCGTCTGGCCGTCCTTGTCCACCGTGTCCACCAGCGCTTCCGCGCCCGGCTGGAACTTGATGTCGGTGACCTTGCACTCTTCGACCACGCGCGCGCCCTTGGCGGCGGCGTTCTTGAACAGCACCTCGTCGAACTCGTCGCGGCGCACTTGGTAGGCGGAAGGCCAGGTGTTGTCGAGCGCGTCGTTGAAGTCGATCATCACCGGCGCCGGATGCCAGGGCGAGACGAATTCAGCACCCAGTTTAACGATGCCGATGCGTTTGATTTCCTCCAGCAAGCCGAGCTCTTCGAACATCGGCATATTCATCGGTAGCAGCGATTCGCCGATGTGGAAACGCGGGTGCTTGGATTTCTCCAGCATCAGCACATCGCGCCCGCGCTGTGCCAGCAACGTCGCGATGGTGGAACCGGCCGGTCCACCGCCGATCACCAACACTTCGCACGAACTCTCTTGCCCTACCATGATGACTCCTTAATGCCTGTGAGGCGGGGCTGCCTATTCAGCCTTCTCAGCCTTGTTGACCTCGATCTGGGTCAGTACCTGATCCCCGCCGGAATTGAGGGTCAACACGCCCTCGCCCTTGTACGAATACTTGATGACCCAGCGATCCGGACCGAAGTAGAACGGGATGGATGCCTTGCCGGTGGGGTGCTGCCACTGCTTGGTCGGCGGCCCGATCAGCTTCTCCACCTGGGCCAGGGTCATGCCGATCTTCAGCTTGGCGAACTTGCTGCCGGCTGCGGGCTTGCCGATGATCGCACCTTCGGCGGCGGGAGCAGGCTTGGCGGGGGCGGCCTTGACTGGCGCCTGCTTGGCGGGCGGCGCAGGTTCGCTGGTTTCCGTCTTCGACGGACGCGACGCGCAGGCGGTCGTCAGCACAGCGGTCAGAACAATGAGAAGCGGATATGCATGTTTCATGTCAGTCTCCTTCTTTAGCCAAGCCGGGCGGCGCCATCGTCTCCAATAACCTGCGGGCATCTTAACCGACCCCCATGGACCGGGCAACCAAGGATGTGGCGTTTATTCCTCATCGTGTCTGACGATCAGGATGGCGGAAAATACCAGGCTCAGCACGGCGCCGACCGCCACGGTGGAGCCGATGGCACCGAGCACCGGCGATTGCGAGAACGACAGCAGGCCGAAGCCCAGTACCGTCGAGGCATTGGCGAATAGCAGCGAAGTGACGGTGCGCTCGCGATCCTGCGCCGAGGTACAGCGATGGTCGAAGAACAGCGCATAGTTCGAGCCTACCGCCACCACCAGCAACAGGCCGATCAGGTGAAAGATGGACAGGGTGTGCCCGCCGAGCATCAGCCATGCAGTCACCGCGACGACGGCCGCCACCAGCGGCAATGACACTTCCAGTACGCGGCGGACCGAGCGCAGGCTGACGGACAACAGGACGACGATGGCCAGCGCGCCGAGCAGTGCGTTCTTGCTCGCTTCGTGGCGGTAGTCGCGGAACATCTGTTCGGATTCGTGCTTCATGTCGAGCAGCACGAACGGAACCTCGGATGCACGCCGGATGCCCTGCTCTATGCCCGGCGCATCCTTCACCCCGCGCAGCGGCAGCATCACCGTCCAGCCGCCGTCACGCCGCACCAGGAAGGTGTCGAGCTTCAGGCCGAGTGCGGTGCCCTGCAGAGCTGCGCGGTCGAGCAGCACTTGCTGCTTCGCCTCGACGACCTCCTTGCCGAACGGCGCGAAGGTGCCGCTGCGGAACGGCATGCCGCGCAGGGCTTCGTCCATGTTGCGCCGCAACTCCAGTGCGCCCGGCAACGCGGCCTGCCGCGCAAGTTGGGCCTTGCGGCTGGGTAATGGCGGCGCATCGAATCCTTCCAGCATGCCGCGCGCCACCAGCGCGCGCATGACGGGGATGAGCTCCTCGCTCTGCTGCAAGGCGTTCTCCTCGTCGCTGCCGTTCAGCACCAGCATGTAGCGCACATCCGGCGCCCCCATGTCGCGGCGCAACTGTTCGTCCAGCGCCAGCGATTCTTTCGAGATCGGGCTCATGCTCGCCAGGCTGTCGTTCCATAAAGAGTCTCGTTTGAGCACGATGAACACCACCGCCAGCGCGGTCGCCGCAAACAGCACGAAACGCGCGCGCGGCGCGCGCCGCACCAGCGCCATCAGCGGTCCGCCCAACCGCCGCGGAGGGTGCACCGCAAAACCTTGCGGCAACAACTGCGGCAACACCCAGCGGGTGGTGCTCACCGCACCGATGAGTCCGGCAATGGAGAACAGGCCGAGTTGCGCCAGCCCGGTAAAGCCGGAGAACAGCATGGCGGAGAAGCCGCAGATGGAAAGCAGCACGCCCAGCCGCATGGTCGGCCATATCCGCTTCAGGGTGCTCTGCGGCGTGCCCTTCTGCTCGATCTGCGTGAACAGGTAGATGGCGTAGTCCACGCCTTCGCCGATCAGCGTGACGCCGAAGCCAAGCGTGATGCCGTGCACACTGCCGAAACCCGCGCTCACCGCGGCGATACCCGCCAGCGCGCCGGTCGCCACCGGAAACAGCCCAAGCGCCAGCGCGCGCGGCGAACGGTAGAGCAGCAGCAGCATGCTCGCTACCAGCAGCGTGGCGATGAGCGAGAGCTTCGCCGCATCATCCCTGATGGAGGCCCGCGATTGCACCGAGAACACGCCGGGGCCGGTCATGCGCACCTGCGCGCCAGCTGCTTCGGGCACGCCTTTGCGCGCCTCCTCGAACGCGCGCTGGATCGCCAATACGGCGCGTTCCTGTGCGTCGATGTCGTTGCCCGCCCCTTTGGTGTGCGCCAGCAGCATGGCGCGCGCACCGTCGCCGGAGAACCACACGTCGTCCTGCACCAGCGGATGGGCCTGCCCCTGCAACTGTTCGAGCATGTAAATCAGTTCACCGCTGGGGTCGGTGGGCAACACGCGCTGCGCCATGCCGCTCATTGGCGTGCCGAGCAGATCGAGATAGTTGTTCAGACTGTCGCGCAATCCGGCGGCGGAAAAGCGCTGTGCGGTGACAGCATCGCTCAACAGGTAGCGGTTGCGCCAGAGCAGATCGAAGTCCTTCTCCATGCCGGCTTGCTCGCCGTTGTTTACCGCCGCCAGCTCCGGCGAGGTGCGCAGCGTGGCCGCCATGTGCTTGCTGATCTGCGCCAGTTGCGGGGCCGGGGCGCCTTCCACGCCGATCAGGATCAGGCGCGACACGACCCCGTCGCGCAGTTGCTCCACCATGATCTTCTGCGTGGGCGTCGGGTCGCGCGGCATGAACGCCGACATGTCGGCGGTAAATTGCGAGCGCGCGATGATCCACACGAAGACCGCAACGAGAATGAGCCAGATCCAGACCGGCAGATATCTGCGCAGGTTCACGGCTGCTCCCCGCTCACGGTCATGGTGGCGCGGTCACCATTGGCCTCCAGCATCTCGATGACGGTGACGCGGTTATCGCGCCCCGAGATGACGATCTCTTTCACCATGTCGCGCGTGCGTTGCTCCAGCGGCAGCAGCTTCATGCGCCACTTCGCCGCCCCGCCTTTCAGCTCGACCTTGTAGAAGCGCTGCAGCATGGGCAGATCACCCGCCAGGGTGGAGCGGATGCTCTCGACGAACGCCCACACCGCCGGATACTGCTGCACCACCAGCGTGCGCTTGATGTTGCGCGCCTTGTTCTCGATGGTGAGCACGCCGCCATCCAGCACCAGGCTCTCGTCCTTGGGGTCGAGCGTGTGTTTCTCCAGATGGCCGGGCGCCTGGAAAGACAGGGTGCCGGACGAGGTCAGCGGCACATCCAGCACGGCCAGATGTTTGCGTTCGACGAATTTCCCCTGCGAGCTCTGCACCTGCGCCAGGCTCTGCATCAGTTGCGGCAATCCCCACTCTGCAGCCGCCACGGACGAGCCGACCTCGGCATGGGCGAAGGTTGCGGCGAGGCACGACAGCAGGAACAGGATGCGCATCATGGTTTCCAGAAATCGTAGAAATTGAACCAGTTGTAGGGAGCATTGCGGCAATGGTGCTCGATGCGCGCCACGTAACGCAACTGCGCCTGGCGGATCAGTTCGTTGCGCGGCACACCGCTGTCACCCATGTCCGCCAGCTGCTCGAAGTACAGGTCGTAGCGATTGCCGCCGCGATAGACGCCGACCATGAGCAGGACCGGGCACTTCAGCATGTACGCCATGCGCAGCGGGCCACTGGGGAATCTGGCCGGCGCGCCCAGGAAATCGCAGCTCACGCTGGCGCCGCCCTGTTCCAGGCCGCGGTCGGCGAGAATGCCGATGAACTCGCCGCGCTGCAGCGCCTGTTCCACTTTGAGCATGGAATCCACCTTGCCCAGCGCGATCACTTGCTGCGCCAGATCGGGATTGATCGCCTTCAAGACCGAGTTGAGCTTGCGCGCATTCTCCTCATACATCACCACGCTCGCGGGCGGCCCCTGTATCTGGTCGGCGTAGGCGCGCATGATCTCGAAACTGCCGAGGTGCGCACCGAGCAGGATGCAGCCTTGCTGACGGGCGATCATGGCCCGCGCCGCATCGTCCAGATGCACGCGCACATCGAACTTGTCGAAGCGGCCGTTGAGCAGGAATACCCGGTCCAGTATGGTCGAGGCGAAAGTATGGATGTGGCGAAAGCCGTCGCTCACGCGCGCTTCGCGCCCCAGCACGCGGCGCAGATACTGCCTGGACGCGGCGCGCGCCGCACCCGCGAACAGCAGGAAATACACACAGATCGGATACAGGAACAGGCGGGCAACGCGTCGCCCCAGCGTCAGCGCGACCCAGACGATGAAGCGGATCGCCAGCGTGTTGCTGCGTTCCGGCCGGGCAGCCCAGTCCGGCGCCGGCTTCGCGCGAATGTCGTCACGCGGTGGCAACGGCCGCTCCGGTCAGAACCTTGTTGCCCGCGACCGCGCACTGGAACTCGATCGTCCCCTGCGCCGATCGCCCGTACTCGATCTCGATGCTGTCGCCCGGCCGCGCCGGATGCAGGAACTTCGCCGCCTTGATGTTGCAGGAAGCGAAGCGCACACCTTCCGCCTGTTCGATGCAGCGCAACACCTCGGCCAGTAGCAACGCGCCGGGGATGATGGGGTTGCCGGGGAAATGTCCGGCGCCGGTCGGATGGTTCGCGGCGAACTGCAGCGTCAGCTTGTCCGTCATCGTTGCGCGCACTCCTGTTTCAGGCGCAGCAGCGATTCGCGCGTCAGTTTGCCGGTGGCGTTGCGCGGCAGCGTTTCGACGAAATACAGCGGGCGCGGCAGGAATACCGCGTCCACGCTGGCGCGCAGGGCGCCGAGCACGTGCCCCGCATCCAGGCCGGGCGCTACCACGAAAGCCAGCGGCCGCATCACCGCGCCGTCGCCCTCGTCGGGCATCAGGAACACGCCGTCCTGCACGCCCGGGATCGCGTTCAGGTGATGGTTGAGGCTCGCCAGCGAGGTGCGCTTACCCGCGATGTTCACCATATCCGCCGTGCGCCCGTGCAGCATGAAGGTGCCGTCCGCGTTGCGCTCGATCACGTCGGAGAGCGGCGCCTCGATCTCGACATGCCCGCCCAGCACGCGGCTGCCCCGCTCGTCCTGGCGCAGCTCGACACCCGGCAACAGTTGCCATGCCGCGCCTTCGGTCGTGCGCCGGCTCGCCACCATGCCCGCTTCGGTGCAGCCGTAGATTTCGTACAGCGGCGCCGCGAAGCGCATCTCGGCCTCGCGTGCCAGCTGCGGCGCCAGATGCGCGGTGGCGCACAGCACGAACTCCAGCGCCGGCAGTTCGGCCGCCTCAGACAACAGGGTGCGCAGATGCACCGGCGTGGTGACCAGACAGCGCGGCTGCGGCAAGGCCGCCAGCCGCGCGCAGATATCCGCCGGATAGAACGGCCGCTCGGCGACCAGCGCCAGCCCATTCTGCATGGCCAGCAGCATGCTCGATTCCAGCCCGTACATATGCTGCGCCGGCACCGTGCCCAGCACCGCCATGCCGGAGTCCTGCGCGATGCCGAGACGGGAGGCCTCGGCGACCGCGCCCCCGCACAGGCTGCCCCAGGATTTCGCATGTGCCACCGGATCCCCGGTGGAGCCGGAGGTGAACACCAGCGCGGCGCATTGCGTCTCGGCGATCAGCGGGACGTCGGTCACCACGTCGCCGGAGAACGACGCCGGGAAGGGGACAATCTCGATGCCGGGCAGGTCGGTCGCCCCGTCCGTCAAGCAATAGGTGTCCGGATAGCGCTGGTTCAGCCGCGCGACGAAATCGGCGGTGTAATTGGGCGGGCACAGGCTGATCTGCCCGCGCGACAGGGCGGCGGCAAAGCCGACCGCGAAACGGTAGCGATCGCTGCACAGGTTCAGGATATGGCGCTTGGGTGGCAGGCTCCGGGCGAGCTGCGCCACGTCGCGCAGGAAGTGCGCGGCGGAGACCGGCTCCCCGGCGCGCCAGGCGAACACACTGGCGGGATCGTGATGACGGATGAGAGGGATCGCTGCCATGGACATAAGGAAACAGGCGTTAACTATCCGCTTTCTTGGGTGCAGCAAAATCCTTGCTGTACACCTCGATCGCTTTCAGGATGGAAGTCTTCGGATGATTCGGATAGCGCCGCGTGCGGTAGACCTTCTCGGCCACGAACATGAGGATCAGCAGCGGCAGGTTCAACACGTTGATGAAGAACGACCATGCGCCGAGCGGCGCCAGCAGATACAGCCCCAGCGATACGAACACCTGCAGCGCGAAGTAGACGCACCAGGCGATGGTCACGTGGCGGGTGTATTCGACCACTTCCTCCTTCAGTTCGCCGTTGATATGGCGCGATATCTGCGAGATCAGCGGCTCCCGTCCGCGCAACAGGGTACGCCCGAACAGCCAGAGCAGGAACAGGTTGAGCGTGGCGTGCGACAGTCCGTTCACCGCCAGCAGGCCGATGCGCCCGTAATCGCCGGTCGCGATATAGTAGATCGCTGCGCCGAAGCCGAGCGCCAGTAGCGGCCACCATGCCTTGCCCGCCATGCGCAATATCACCCAGGCAGCCACGATCAGCAGCGGGGCAAACACGAACAACAGGTGGGACATCGCCACTTCTTCCTTGAGGACGAACACGTGCAACACGATGGGGTATGCGATGAACGCCGCCAGCAGCAGGATCTTGCCTAGATGCCGCATGTCATGCTCCGGCAATGCGCGGCGCACAAGGCCGCATGGTCTGCGAAGCGCGGGGGAAAAGGGGACAGAATGATGAGCAAGATTTTACGTTCCGCAACTGATGCTTTTCGTCGAACCGCGGGGCCCGACCTCTGATGATTTTCAGGCCGGCATTCTACCCCGAATCGCATGCGGCATGCCCGGTCCGGAGCGCGTCCGGCCGATTTTTAGCTTTTTTCACGCACATCGCCGCGGAATTTCAGTTAGCATCCTGCACGTCTATCCATACCGAAGATCGAGTCATGCCCATCCGAACCAGCAATACCTCCGGCAGCGTCGTCCACGCTCCGCACCCGCCCCTCACCGAATACTATGAACGCGAAGAAGACCGCCGCGCATGGGTCGGCGAACAGTTCGACAAGACCGCCTCCGATTACGACCGCATCGAGAACATCCTGGGCCTCGGCACCGGCTCCTCCTATCGCCGCAAGACGCTGGATCGCGCCGGACTGAAATCGGGTATGCGCGTGCTGGATGTCGGCATGGGCACCGGGCTGGTGGCCAAACAAGCAGCACGGCTGGTCGGCGACCCGAGTCTGGTCACCGGCGTCGACCCCAGCCCCGGCATGATACGCAGCGCCAAATTGCCGGCCGGCGTGACGGTGGTCGAGGGGCGTGCCGAGCTGATCCCGCTGGCCGCCAACGGCTACGACTTCCTCAGCATGGGCTACGCCCTGCGCCACGTGTCGGATATGTCAATCGCGTTCGCCGAATTCCACCGCGTACTGAAACCGGGCGGCAAGGTGTGCATCCTCGAGATCACCCCGCCCCAAGGCAGGATCGCCACCGCCCTGCTCAAGGGTTACTGCAAGTATGCAGTGCCCGCGCTGGCGAAACTGGTGGCTAGGGACAAGGACACCGCGCAACTGTGGCGTTACTACTGGGACACCATCGAAGCCTGCGCCGCGCCGGAAAAGGTGATGGCCACGCTGGAGAGCGCGGGCTTCGTGAACGTGCGGCGCACGGTAGATGCGGGAATTTTCTCGACCTATCTGGCGGACAAGCCGCTGTAGGGCTTGTTCGTATTGACCACCGCCTACCGTTCGTCCTGAGCTTGTCGAAGGATGGGCGAAGCCCGCAGGGTTGTTTTGATTCAAAATCAACACCGTCGGGGGTTGCCCGACAGCAAGCTACTTTCTTTTGCTTCGCCAAAAGAAAGTAGCCAAAGAAAAGGCGACCCCGGTGCGCCGCCCCTGCGGGGTCCCCTGCGTTGCTCGACTGGTCAGGCGGCTGCGGAACTCGCGCTACGCGCTCAGACAGTCCTCGCCGACTACCCCTGACCAGCCTGCGCTACTCGGCGGCGCACAGGGGAAGGAAAATCAAAAAGCCACAAGCAAACATGGCGGGCGGTGCCCGCCATGTTATTTCATACGGTGCGATATGGATTGCGTCCGGAGTGCGTTTAATGCACGTGCCTGGCTAGAGCTGTTTGCCGGGACGAACTAGTCGAACATAATGATAAGAAGCGGCATCGCGCCAACTTGATTCGCCTCTGTCGAAAAGGACGTAGTAATACGCCTCTCGTTCATCGTTATATTCGCTGGTCCAAAAATAGCAGCAAGCGGAACTTGGAAAGGCCCTTTCGTCGATGAATGGCTTCGAATCAAGTTTAAGCAATGAAAGAAGTTCTCTGTGAGTTGGTAGACGCCAGCCATCTTTTTCATATTTTTTCGCTTCGGGGAGAGGCATTGCTAACCCGCCACCGACACAACTCTTCCCAAAAAACTTTTGTCCTACTGCGCAACGCTGCCAAGTTAAATCGAATGCCTTGTCATAAACAAGGTTTCCGCTAATGATCCATCTTTCTTCCGGCTGACTGGGCTGAGGTTCGCTCCAACCTAAATTGAGAAAACCAAGTCCGAAAGCAAAGATGACAATGCATAGGTGCTTTTTCATTCTTGATCTCCCAAGTTATTTAGGTTCTGAGGACTGACTTGAACGCGAAATGTACCGAAACCAAATTGTTTTGCCTATCTGTTTGAGCATGGCGGGCGAAGCCCGCCATGCTGCTTTGGCTTTTGACTTTTCTTCCCCTGTGCGTCCGCCGAGTAGCGCAGGCTGGTCAGGGGTAGTCCGACGAATATGCTTGAGCACGTGACCGCGCAGCGGGGCGTGCGAGTTTCTGAGGAGGCCTGACCAGTCGAGCAACGCAGGGAACCCCGAAGGGGCGGCGCGCTGGGGTCGCCTTTTCTTTGGTTACTTTCTTTTGGCGAAGCAAAAGAAAGTAACTTGCTGTCGGGCAACCCCCGACGGTGTTGATTTTGAATTTGAATTAAAACAAACCTGCGGGCTTCGCCCATCCTTCGACAGGCTCAGGACGAACGGTCTCAGATATTCACAGAACGCACGCCGCTTCGCGGCGACCCTTCGACAAGCTCAGGGCGAACGGAAAAATTGATCAGGCAATCGCCCGCTTCAACGCCTGAAAGAATTCCTTCTCATCATCCGCCTGCTTGTGCAGCATCTGCGCCAGCAGTTTCGGATCGAACGCTTCGCGCCCCTTGATCATGCGCACCGCCTTCAGCGCAAACTCGCGCCAGCCATCTCCAACCACATTCAACTTTTCCGCCAATACCTTCAGTTCCTCACGCCCGGTGATGTCCGCCGCCTCTTGCAGGAAAGCGGCATAGAGGAAACGAAAGCCCGCGCCGCCGGTGCCGATCTCTTCCTGCATGCGCACGATGTGGCCGACGTAGTTGAGGCTGAGTTTGTCGGCGGTGTCGAGTTTGCCGACTCGGTTGGCGAGCATGTGGATGCCGCGCACGCCGGCGATGGGCACGGGGCCCAGCATGATGCGTACTGTCTTCTTGATGGCGCGCAGCACGGCTTCCGCCGTGACTTCTTTCTGTCCGATCTCCTCGGGGTAATACAGCAAGCCCTTGGGGGCCATCAGGCCGGTGGCGAAACGGGCCTTGCGCAGGTTTTCGGCGTCGCAGCGCTGCGGCGTTTCGGCGACCGGATCGCTGATCAGGTAGTCATTGCCTTCCTTGCCGTAGACGATGAGGTTGTGCGCGTTGAAGTGGAAGCGCATGTCGGCGGGGAAATACGGCAGCCAGAATGCGGAGGTCTGGATGCCGACGATGCGGCCCTGCGCCAGCATTTCGTCGAGGCGCGCCATTCCCTTGGCCGGGTCGCGGAAGGTCTCGAAATGGAAACGCATCTTGAACGGCTTGACCATGCCCTTGAGGATGGCCTTGGGTGGCATGCGGTAAGCGATGAGCGGGAAGCCGGCGAACTTGACGAAGGGCAGGAAGGCGAACGCCATCGCGCCCGACAGACCGAAGGCCATCGCTTCGGAGACTTTCACCCCATGATGCGTGAGCATGGACGAAGCGACGCCGCTTTCGCAGTGGGCAGCGTGACTGTGCTTGAAACCTTCGATGAGCATGTTCATGGCAGCATCTTCAGTTGTTCGACCGTGATGCCCATCACGTCGGCATAACGTTGCAGGATGTCGGCAGAAAGTCTGGCAAAACGTTGCGGCTGGAAGTGGCGGCGGATGCGCCATTGCCAGAAGCCGGTAACCTGCGACAGTTGCGGCAGGTCAAGACGCTGCGCGTACATCCAGTATTCCAGCGGCGAACTCGCGCCCGCTTCGACGCGTTTCCTGGCTGCTTCGGTCTGTTCGCGAATGAATTCCAGCGCCTGCAGAGTGACGGTCTCGTCCACTTCGCCGCCCGCCGAGGCGACGATAACGATGCGACCGTCGGCGTCGCGCGCGTACATGGCGCGCTTGTGACCGCCCATGGTGCGATTGCCTTCCTGCGGCACCTCGTTCACGTCCATCAGACCGCTTCCATGAAGATGAAGCCGCTGGA
>JBQGEN010000323.1:0-2530 GCA_052039615.1 Sideroxyarcus sp.
CCGTTTGCGACATGAGCGGGAGGCTGCGCACCCAGAGCGGCTTATCACTCACGTCCGCTTCGTTGAAGCTCGCCGGCCTCCAGGGCACCAGTCCCGCAAAGGCTCCTTCGTCCCCAGGACCGGGCACCGGTGGGGAGCTCATCGAGGATCCGTCCAAGTTGAAATGTGGGGCGAAAACAGAGAGATAGACGAACACCGGCTCAGAAGGGCTGGCCGAAGCGATAAAATTCACCGCCTTTGCTGCCAGGACGTCCGTCGAGTAATCCCCGGGTTGGTCGGAGTACTGCACGTCGACGCCGTTCTCTACCAGGGTGTAAGAGTAATAGTTTTCGTTATTGCTCTTGAATACGTGCCACTCATCCCAGCCGGGAGGGATGTACGGTGCGATCGTACCGTAGTCGTTCAAGTATTTTCCAAACAAGCCCGTCCGGTACCCAGCCGCATCCAGCCAGGTGGCGATGGTGGAGGTATCGCCACCCAGTTCTTTGAATTTCTTTGCGCCCCCGCCTGTAAGGTAGGTGTTGTCGACGATCTGGTGGTTGAAGCAGTAGAACCCTGTAAAGATGGTCGTCCGGCTGGGACAGCACAAGGGGACCGACGCGATGGCATTGTTAAAGCGGATGCTGCTGTTGTAGAAAAGTGCATACGTATTTGGCATGGTTTGCGGTGTAATCGTGTCCCAGCGCTGGTCGTCGGTGAGAACGACCACGATGTTGGGACGGGTGGCGACCGGGGTATTGTTCACCGTGACGCTCACAGGTTGGGAAGTTCCCGAATTTCCGGAAGAATCCGTCGCCTTCGCCGAGAGGGAGTACGATCCGTTCGCTTCCAACGCGATGCTCCACAGGAATGTATAAGGCGGTAAGGGGTCGACGGCGAATGAAACGCCGTTCTTGAACAGCTCTACCTGGCTGATGCCTGCCTCTGCAGATGCCAGGACTTCCACTGCGATGGTCCCACCGACCGTAGCGCTGTTTGCCGGCTTGATGATCGAAACCGAAATATCACCAACAGGCTGCTCCTGGTAAAGATCGTAAATTTCCGCTGCGCTGAGCGCCCTGTCATAGATGCGCAAATCGTCGATTATCCCCGGAAAGAAGTTCGCGGCTGCGTCGGCACGGCTGCCAATCTTGGCGGTGACCGCGTTGGCTGCGACCAGGGCGGGCGTGTAGGTCTTCCAACCACCCGAATCTTGCACGCCATCGATGAAAAACGTGACTTTGCCGATGGCCGCATCCCGCACGAATACCACGTGATGCCAGGCATTGAGGGAGACAGTGTTGTTGGAATCGATCATCTGGTCCGTGTTGTTCCCACGGGTGTAAGAACGCAGTTTACCTGTCGTCAGGATCGCCAGCTGCCAGGGGGGTGATACCTTGTTCTGGTTTTTGGACGCGCTGTGGTGGACCAGGGCCTTATTCGTGTGGTAAACCCAGCCTGCGATCGTCATCGAACCGGTGATATCGAGCGGGTCGTCGATAGTCGCCACATAGTCGTTCGTCCCGTCGAAGTTTAAAGCGCCACCGACGTGACCGGACGTCCAGGTTGGGCCGTTAACCAATGTCCCTGTGTACCCATTCCCGGACGAGTCGGCAGCCAAGAGTCCGGTGGTTTCGTCGAACTTCCAGTGGGCCACCAATCCACCGGGTGGAGAAGGCTGGGTTGGCGTAAGCGTTGGCGATGGCGTGCTGGTGTGAGTCTTGGTCGGGGTCGGGGTTTTCGTGACCGTGGATGTCCAGGTAGGGGTTGGAGAGATCAGCGGCGTTTTTGTTGAAGTGGAAGTCTTGGTCGCGGTCAGTGTCTTCGTTTTCGTCGGGGTTGGAGAGACCCCGCCAACCGGAGTCTTCGTCGGGCGCGGGGTTAATGTCGGCGTTAAACCCCCGGCTGTGGTGTTCGTCTTCGTTGGGGTAAATGTCGGCGTGATACCGCCGGAAGGGGTATTCGTTTTCGTTGGGGTCGGCGTCAGAATGGGGCCTGAGACCGTTGACGTTTTCGTCGGACGTACCTGGGCATTCACGGCCAGGAACACAGCGGGCTGGAAATTCGACCAGGCGCCATCTGCGAAAGTTCTTTGGCCGGTTCTCTGGGAAGGCAAAGATCTTGCATCCGCCCGGGCGCCGGGAGAGATGGAGATCAAGATCATGGGGACGGCCAAAGCCAGGAGGATGCACCTGGCTAACCAAACAACACGCCGTGAGCGCGTAGGAGAAGACATCGAAACCTCCTTCTCCAGTTGACATTAACAGAACATTAAAATCCCCCACCTGGTTATAGCATAGCTCACCAGCGCGAGTCGAGTGACGTTCGTTATGTAATTCGTATGATTCGGGCTGGCTGTAAAAAAGATCCGTCTGGGCTACGGGATCTTTTTTGTAGTCGGCGAGAGGTGGAGCCGTGTTTGCTTACTCGATCACCGATAGGGCGATCGGCTCGATGAAGGGTTCGAGGCGGTCGTAGTTCAAGCCGGAGCCTGAGCTCCAGGCCGAGCCGGCCCGGCTGGCTACGATGTCCAGGCTGGGGATCACCACGA
>JBQGEN010000324.1:0-4356 GCA_052039615.1 Sideroxyarcus sp.
CTGGCTTTCGATCATGCGCGCCTTGCCCGCTGAGTCGCCGGCATCAGTACTGCTGTGGCTGACGCTGGCCGTGCTCGCCGCCTATGCCAACGCGCTGGGTGGCGCGTTCCAGTTCGACGACTACAATGTGATCGTGAACGAAACGCAGGTGCACTCATGGTCGAACTGGCTCGCCGGTCTCGACAACGGCATCAGGCCGTTGCTCAAAATCAGCTACACCCTGAACTGGACGATTGGCGCCGGCACTACCGGATTCCATCTCGCCAATCTGCTCATCCATCTGGCCAATGCCTGGCTGGTCTACCGGCTGGCGCAGATATTCACCCGGCAACAGTGGCAGCAATCGAAATTGCAGCATGTACCGCTGATCGTCGCCATGCTGTTCGCCTTGCATCCCATCCACACCGAAGCGGTGAGTTACATCAGCGGGCGCTCGGCTTCGTTGATGGCGCTGTTCTATCTGGCCGGCCTGCTCAGCTACATCACTGGACGCCTGCACGGCGACTGGCGGCGCATCTACCTCCTCACTCCGCTGCTGTTCCTGCTGGCGCTAGCCACCAAGGAGACTTCGGTGACGTTCCCGCTGGCGCTGCTGGCGTGGGAGCTCTGCTGCGGCGGCCGCTGGAGGACCTGGCTCAGCCAGATGTGGCCGAGCTGGGCGGTGCTGTGCATCGCGGTACTGTTCTTCCTGTTCAACGACAGCTACGCCACGGAAATGCAGCGCAGCGCCGAGTTCAACGACCTGCGGGGCAACCTTGCCACCCAGCTCGCCGGATCCGCCTGGCTGATGCAGCAGTGGGCACTGCCGCTGTGGCTCAACATCGATCCCGACCTGCCGCTGCTGACGGATATCTCGGCAGCCCTGCTGCCCGTCTGTCTCTTCATCGCAGCAACGGCGACGATGCTGCTGTGCTGGCGCAGACGACCGTGGATCAGCTTCGCCCTGTTCTGGATGCTACTGCAGCTGCTCCCGCTCCATCTGTTCCTGCCGCGCCTCGACATCGCCAACGAGCGCCAGATGTACCTGGCCGGGTGGCCGCTGTTCCTCGCACTGGTCATCGAGCTGTCGCTGCGCATGAATCCCAGAGCGTTCCGCTACAGCATCGCCGCCCTGCTGCTGATACTTGCCAGCCTCACCGTCTTGCGCAACCAGGTCTATGCCGACGAGATCCGGCTATGGCAGGACACCGCGGCGAAATCGCCCTACAAGGCGCGCGTGCACAACAACCTCGGTTACGCCTACCTGCAAGTACAGCGCTACGAAGAAGCCCGGAACGAGTTCGTCACCGCGCTGCAACTCGACCCGCAGCTGCTCCAGGCACGGCACAACCTGTACCGGACGGACGATGAAATGGAAAAGGCCGGAGGAACGCTCCGGCCTTGATTCATGCTGCCTTGCAGATTACGCGAAATTCTTCGCCACGAAATCCCAGTTCACCAGGTGATTGAGGAAAGTCTCGACATACTTCGGACGCAGGTTGCGGTAGTCGATGTAGTAGGCGTGTTCCCACACGTCCACGCACAGCAGCGCCTTGTCGGCGGTGGTCAGCGGCGTGCCGGCGGCGCCCATGTTGACGATGTCGACAGAGCCGTCGGCCTTCTTCACCAGCCAGGTCCAGCCGGAGCCGAAGTTGCCCACGGCCGAAGTCTGGAAGGCCTTCTTGAACTCGTCGAATGAGCCCCACTTCTTGTTGATGGCATCGGCCAGTTTGCCGGTCGGTGCGCCGCCGCCCTGCGGCTTCATGCAGTTCCAGAAGAAGGTGTGGTTCCACACCTGCGCGGAGTTGTTGTAGATGCCGCCAGCCGGCGCCTTCTTGATGATGGCTTCGAGGTCGAGATTCTCGTACTCGGTGCCCTTGATCAGGTTGTTCAGGTTGGTGACATAGGCCTGATGGTGTTTGGCATAGTGGTAATCGAAGGTCTCGGCGGACATGTGCGGCGCGAGCGCTTCGCGGGGATAGGGCAGAGCGGGCAATTGGTGTTCCATGGCAGTCTCCTGATTTATTGTTTGTAACGTGGGAATGGCGTAACCATTGGCGCGAAATATACCATACCTTTCTGCTTGGGTATTATATATCCGCTCATGTTACAGGGCTTTCCCGGGTTTCAGAACCGGGCTGCACACCCCGATGCCTTATAATTGCACCCATGAGTGAACACAAACAAACCGGCAAAGACAAGACCGCGCGCAACCCCATCAAGATCGTGCCCTTGCAGGAACGCTTGCGCAAACCGCAATGGATACGCGTCAAATCCGGCAGCGGCGCCGGCTACAACGAAGTGAAGCGCATGCTGCGCGAAAACCAACTGCACACCGTGTGCGAGGAAGCCTCCTGCCCCAACATCGGCGAATGCTTCGGAAAGGGCACGGCCAGCTTCATGATCCTGGGCGACGTGTGTACACGCCGCTGCCCGTTCTGCGACGTGGCGCACGGCAAGCCGCTGCCGCCGGACCCGCAGGAACCTGCGAACCTGGCGCACTCCATCGGCCTGCTCAAGCTCAGATACGTTGTCATCACCAGCGTGGATCGCGACGACCTGCGCGACGGCGGCGCGCAGCACTTCGCCGATTGCCTCACGGCCATCCGCGCTTCCTCGCCCGCCACCAAGCTGGAGATCCTGGTGCCGGATTTCCGCGGGCGCCTCGATATCGCGCTGGATGCCCTCGGCAGCAGCCTGCCCGACGTGCTCAACCACAACCTGGAAACGGTACCGCGCCTGTATCCGCTGGCCCGCCCCGGCGCCGACTACGCGCACTCCCTCAAGCTGCTCAAGGAATTCAAGGCGCGCTTCCCGCAGGTGACCACCAAGTCCGGCCTGATGCTGGGCCTGGGCGAGACCGACGAGGAAGTGCTGCAAGTGATGCGCGACCTGCGCGACCACGACGTCGAGATGCTCACGCTGGGACAATACCTGCAACCTTCCGACGGACATTTGCCGGTGCTGCGCTACGTGGAGCCTGCGACGTTCAAGATGTTCGAGGACGCGGCGAAAGAGATGGGCTTTTCGCACGCCGCCTGTGCGCCCATGGTGCGTTCCAGCTATTTTGCGGACGTACAGGCGGAACAGGCCGGCGTCTGATGATCGATCTCGCGGCCGGAAGAACCCCTGCACCTCACGCGACCTTCATCGCATAAGCAACTGATTACATTCACCTCCACCCGGGTCGCAAGCTCGCACCCCGGTCGCACCGCTACAGTCTTCGGCAGGAAAAAATAATGATTAGTACGTATTTTTTCCCGCATGCACCTGAGCTAGATTTCTTCCCCCGCATCCGATTCACGACGAGTCGGGCGACATCCCTCCAACACGCGAAAGCCGCGTTTCACGCCGGGAGAAAAACATGATTATCATGATCAGCATGCCTCACCCCTTGCGCCGTATGAGGAAGAATACGGACAAGGCCTGCAAGTTCTTCGGCAACTATCTCTATTACCGCAAGCGCAACCATAGCCGACGCATGTCCTGGAGCATGGCGCGGGACACGCTTTGAGTTTTCTCCAAAACCGTGGTTGGACCATGCGCCCGATGGGGTTGTTTTCGTCATCTTGCATTTGCCGATCCGGAGGTCTACATTGAACTGATCGGGCAGGGCTATATATGCCCGCCCTGCCTTTCACTGAAAGTAAGGAGGCGATCATGAACACAGCAGACATGATGATCCATATACATCCGGAACTGGATGCAAAGACGCGAACCGATCTGGAAAGAAAACTGATGGGGCACATCGGCGTCGATTGTGCGGAATTCACCCATAAGCCGCACCCGCATGAGTTGTTGGTGAAGTACGACCCTGACGCGGTGAAAGGGATGGAGATACTGCAGATGGTACGCAAGCTCGATCCGGTGGCTTCGATGGTGGGCATGTAATATCGAACGGCCCTTTCCGCAGCATCCGCTATATCCCTGACCCCACGCCAGCAGCGCCGCTAGAACTCCCCCTGCACCCCGAACGAGAACGGCAGCACGAACGCATACACCGGATCGCGCTGGGTGTAGGTGGGGTCGTAGCTGTAGCCGACGATGTTCTTGCGCTGGTAGACGTTGTTCACTTCGAAGTAGGTGCTCAGCTTCCAGCGGTCGAATACATAGTTGCGATCCGCGCGCAGGTCGAGGCGGTGATAGACCGGCAAGGTGCCCGAGTTCACACCGGCATAGACGGGGATTGGGCGTCCATCCGGATAGGTGCCGCTGGTGCCGGTGATGGGCGTGTAGGGCGTGCCCGAATGGTAGTTCCACTTCATGCCGAACGACCATGCCTCTGACAGCTTGTAGGTTCCCACCAGCGTGGTGTTGACCGGTTGGTCATACTGGAAGCGGAACGCTTCGCCGGTCACGTCGTTGCGCCGCTGCGAC
>JBQGEN010000325.1:0-1621 GCA_052039615.1 Sideroxyarcus sp.
GGCGGTAGGCTTTTTCTTCTTCTTGGTGGCGGGCTTGGGGTCCACCGTCGGGTCGACGGGGCGCTCGCCAAACTGCCTGGCCAGCTCGAGGCGGTTGTAGGCCTGGGCCTCGAATTCTTCTGTGTGGTAGATGCAGTTGACCGGGCATACCTCGACGCAGAGCGAGCAGTACATGCAGCGCGAGTCGTCGATCACGAACCCCACGGCGTACGGCTTGGCCTTGCCCGAGCCGTCGGCATCGCGCTTTACCTGCTCGATGGAGATGCAGTGGTCCGGGCAGATCCTCATGCACTGCAAACACGCGATGCAGCGGTCCATGTCGACCGTGAGCATCCCGCGGCTCCGTTCAGGGAGCTCACGCTTGTATTCGGGGTACTGGCGCGTGATCTTCTGCCCGAAGAGGTGCTGCAGCGTGACGCCCATCCCCTTCATTATGCCCTGTCCTAATTGCGGCATCGAAACCTCCTAGATAACAAGCATAGCTCCGGCCGTAACGAACAGCCAAACGAGGGTCATCGGGACCAGCACCTTCCAGCCCAGGTCCATGAGCTGGTCCATCCTGAGGCGCGGTACGCTCCACCGGATCCACTGGAAGGTAAACATGATGAGCGCCGTCTTGATACCGAACCAGACCCAGTTGAAATGCCCGAGGTCAAGGAAGGGCAAAGGCGGCTGCCACCCCCCCAAGAACAGCGTTACGGTGATGGCCGACATGACCGCCATCGAGGCGAACTCGGCCGCCTGTATGAGGGCCCAGGTCATCCCGGAGTACTCGATCATGAAACCGCCAACGATCTCGCTCTCGCCCTCCGGGAGATCGAAGGGCACCCGCTTCACCTCCGCGATGCCCGAGATGTAGAACGTCAAAAACATCGGGAGCTGGGGCAAGAAGTACCAGGTCCAGATGGTATCCCCCTGCGCCCTTACCACGTCGGTGAGCGAGAGGCTTCCGGCGAGCATCACGACGCCGAGCAGGCTCAGGATCAGGGGCACCTCGTAGGAGATCATCTGCGCCGCTCCGCGCAAGGCGCCGAGCAACGAGAACGCCGAGCGGCTCCCGTATCCTGCCATGACGACGCCCAGAGCGCCGATCGAGGTGATCGCGACGAAGAACAGTATGGCGACGTTGAGGTCGGCGACGACCGCGTTCGGCGCGAACGGTACGACGAGCCAGACTAGCGCGGCCGGGATGAACATGGCTATGGGCGCACCCAAAAAGACCCACAGGTCCGAGCGGCCAGGCGAGACGTTCTCTTTGGTAAAGAGCTTGAAGACGTCGGCGGCCGGCTGCAACAGCCCGCGGGGACCGACCCTGTTCGGCCCGTAACGGAGGTGGATGTAGCCCGAGACCTTCCTCTCTGCCATCGTAAGGACGGCCGCGAGGTTGAGCACGAGGAAAAGCACGGCCCCGAAGGAGATGAGTAGCCTTATCGGCTCGACCTCGAGTAGGTTCAGCAGCGTCTGCATCTACTTGTCCCACCCTCCCGAGACGGGGTCGACGAGGCCCATAATGGGCATTATGTCCGGCAGATAATGGCCCGGCACGATCTCCTGCAATAGCTGCATGTTGCAGAAGCTGGGGTCGCGGTAGTGGACCCTGTAGGGAGTGTCAGAGCCGTCC
>JBQGEN010000326.1:0-3240 GCA_052039615.1 Sideroxyarcus sp.
GCGCGCGATGCGCAGGAGGTCCGGCAAGCGCCGCGCGCCCTCCGGCGACATGCCGTTGCGATTGAGGCGCGTGATGAACGCGATGATCGCGCGATTGAGGGCGGCGACGACCTGCTGGTCGCGCGCCGACCGGTCCTCGGCCGAGGCGCTCATCGCATCGCGCAGCATGCGCAGGGCGATGCTGCCCATGCGCCGCACTTCGCGCTGCAGCGCATCGAGCGCGAGATAGGGCACCTCCGTCACGTTGGCATCCAGATAGCGCGGGCGCGCCTCGTCTTCCTCGGCCGTGCGGAAACGCCGCTCCAGGAAGCGAGTCAGGTGCCCGACCAGCGGCCACATCAACGTCACGCCGAGCAGGTTGAATGCGGTGTGGAACATGGCCAGCGTTGCGGCCGGCGCTGCGTCCATCTGCAGCAGGTCGCGGATCAGGGCGAGCAGCGCCAGCAGCAGCGGAAGCAGCAACAGGGCGACGATGCCGGTCAGCACGTTGAACAGCACATGCGCGCCGGCCGCGCGCTTCGCGTTCGGCGTGGCGCCGATGGCGGCGATCAGCGCGGTGACCGTGGTACCGACGTTGGCGCCTATCACCACGGCAGCGGCGGCCTCGATGCCCATCATGCCGCTCTCGGCGGCGGTGAAGGCCAGCACCAGCGAGGCGGCGGAAGCCTGCATCAGCACCGTCATCAGGATGCCGGACAGCACCATCACCACGATGCCGAGCGCACCCCCGAACTCCTGCAGCGAGAAGCCGGGGGCGACGCCGGAGAAGGACAGCCGCAGCATGTCGATGCCGAGGAACAGCACGCCGAAACCGGCCAGCGCCATGCCCAGCGCGCCGCGCCGGTTGTTGCCGCCGGTCAGGCGCAGCGCCATGCCGATGCCGATCAGCGGCAGCGCGATCACGTCGATCTTGAACTTGAGCCCGACCAGCGCCACCAGCCAGCCGGTCATGGTGGTGCCGACGTTGGAGCCGAACAGCACCCACAGCGACTGGCCCAGCGTCAGCAGGCCGGCGTTGACGAAGCCGATGGCGGCCACCGTCACAGCACTGGACGATTGCACCAGCGCCGTCACCAGCGCGCCGGACGCCAGCCCGCGCAGGCGGGTCGCCGTGGAGCGCGCGAGGATGCGCTCCAGTGCCTGCCCGGCGGCGAGCCTGAGCCCGTCGGTCATCAGGTTCATGCCAAGCAGGAACAGGCCGATGCCGCCCAGCAGCCCGCCGATGGTCGTCCATTCGCTCATGCTGCGCGCCTACTCGGCATGCGCCTGCCGCCCGTAGTACCACTTGAGCAGGAACGGCGGCGCCATGGTGGTCAGCGCGATCACGATCAGCAGCGCGGCATACAGCTCGCCATTGAGGATGCCCTGACTGAAGCCGAGCTGGGCAAAGATCAGGCCCACCTCGCCGCGCGGCACCATCGACAGGCCGATGGCGATCTGGTTATGGCGCGGCTCCTTGATGAAGAAGGCGGCGGCGAACTTGCCGACGATGGCGACCAGCAACAGCGATCCCGCCAGCATCCACACGAAGCCCGAACCCCAGTCCACCGCGCTCAGGTTGAGCGACACGCCGACCATTACGAAGAACAGCGGCGAGAAGGCGTGGATCAGCGGGCGCATCTGCTCTTCCAGGCGGTGCGCCAGTTTCGGGCTGGGCTGAAAGATGAGCTTCGTCCTGCCCATCGGGAATTTGAAGCCGAAATGCTGGCTGAACGCCAGTCCCGCCGCGAACCCGCCCATGATCTCCGGCGCGCCGACCGCATGCGCGAGCCAGGAAAACAGCAGGATCAGCGACAGCGCCAGGGTCAGCAGCAAGCCGGGCGAAGCGGCATGCTGGTCGAGACGGTCGATCACCACTGCCGCCAGCTTGGCGACCACGGGCGCCAGCACCATGAACAGCACGATGTACAGGCTCACTTCGCCCAGCGCATGGAAGGATACCTCGTGCTCAACAGCGAACTGGTACAGGAAGGCGAGCGCCAGCACGCCGAGGATGTCGTCCAGCACCGCTGCGCCGATGACGATCTGCGCCTCGTCGGAATGGCGGCGGCCGAGATCGTCCAGCACGCGCACGGTGATGCCGATGCTGGTCGCCGTCAACGTGCCGCCAATGAACAGCGCAACCAGATTGGACAGGCCGAACATATACGCGCTGACCGCGTAACCCAGCGCGAACGGCAGGGCGAAGCCAATCAGCGCGACGATGTAAGGCTTGCTGCCGGAACGCGCCAGCCGTGACAGATTGGTGTCCATGCCCACCTCGAACAGCAGCAGGATGATGCCGATCTCGGCAAGCAGTTTCATGGTGGTGTCGGGAGAGACCCAGCCCAGAAGCGAAGGCCCGATCAGCAGGCCGGCCAGCAACTCGCCGATCACCGCGGGAATGCCGAAGCGCGCCACTGTCTCCGACAGCAGGCGAGCGGCGATCAGGATGATGGCGAGGAAAAGAAAGAATTGGTGCAGTTCCATGACAATGCTCCGGACGATTGCGGGGACTTAACCCAGACGGTTGTCCGCCGGATGATACAACGGGTCTTCCGCCACGTTCACTTCGATCGCGCCACGCGGAGCTTGCTGCAAAATCCGGAATTGATGCGGAGATCGCCTGCCAATGAGCAAGCAATACGCGAGTTGCTCCGCGCCGAGCTGGAGCGCTCGGTCTAGGCAGCGGGCTTGCGGAACAGGCGTTTCTCGATCTCGATGACGAGGAACAGCAGCACGCCGAAGCCGGCGATCAGCGCCCACGCGGCGGCGTCGAGCGCGACCACGCCGAACAGCTTCTGCATGAACGGCAAATAGGTGAAGCCGGCCTGGAGCAGCAGCAGCACGGCTATGCTGAGCAGCACATACGGATTGCCGGTGAAGTCCTGCCAGCTCTTCACCGGCGCCAGCAGGTAGCGGCAGTTGAACAGGTACACGATCTCGCCCATCACCACGGCGTTCACCGCCACGGTGCGCGCCGCGTCCAGGCTGGCGCCGCGCGCGGACTCCCACAGGAACAGCGCCAGCGTGCCGGCCGCGAGCAGCACCGAGACGAAGCCGATGCGCCAGATCATGAAGCCGGACAGGATGGGCTCGTCGGCTGCGCGCGGCGCGCGCCGCATCACGTCCGGCTCGGCCTTCTCGAACGACAGCGCCAGCGCCAGCGTGACGGCGCTCACCATGTTCACCCACAGGATCTGCACCGGCGTGATCGGCAGCGTCATGCCGGACAGGATGGCGACCAGCACGATGGCGGCC
>JBQGEN010000327.1:0-29976 GCA_052039615.1 Sideroxyarcus sp.
AAGGTGCGCGTCGAGCCGAGGTACTGGTCGTCGAGATGCCAGTGGATGACCGAATCGCGGTCGCGGTGCACGGCCTCGAACACGGTGCGACTCTTCTTTTCGGCGAGATCGACGGGGATGTAGATGCGTGCCCCGTGATCGGGGTAGAGGAAATCCAGCGGATGCCTGCCTGCATCCGCCGCCGTCGCTTCGCAATCCGGCCGGAATGCAGGCAGGACGCGGTATTCGGCATGGTATCGCCGGTAGTAATACTCCTGCGCCGGCGACAGCGCGAACCAGTCCACGCTTTCCATCTTCGAGACGCGCTCGCAGCCGCTGTGGACGCGGAAGCGGCGCGAACGATCCAGATGCAGGCGCACATGGTAGGGGCTGATCTGGTCGAAATTGCTGTCGCGCGGCGCCCATTGTTTTACCGTTTCGCAATGGCCGTTGGCGAGAAAACCGTCGTTCCTGCATACATCCACTTCCTTCAGATCGATCTCGGGCGGGGCGAACCAGGCTGCGGGCTCGACGCGGTTGAACAGGTCGAACAATATGGGCGCGGCCACCATGCTGCCGGTCAGTCCGGGACGCCCTTCGCCGCTGGCATTGCCGCTCCACACCGCGATGGTGTAGCGCGCGGTATTGCCCACGGCCCAGGCATCGCGCAAGCCCCAGCTGGTGCCGGTCTTCCAGGCGATCTTGCGCGAGCTGGCGAAGTTCTTCCAGTAGCCCTCTTCGCCCGGGCGCGATACTTCGAGCAGCGCGTTCAGCGTCAGCCAGGCGGCGCCGGAGCTGATCTCGGCGCTCACGGGAATCCCTGCTTTTTCGTCGCTCCACAATCGCAATGGCCGGTAGGTGTCCGCGCCATCGGCGTCCGATGCGCGGGCGATGTTGGCCAGGTTGGCGTAGAAATGGGCGACTTCCCACAGCGTGACTTCCGCGCCGCCCAGGATCAGCGACAGGCCGTAGTCGTCGACGGTGCGCGTGAGACTGGTCATGCCTAGGTGCTTCAGGAAATCGTAGAAACGATGCGCGCCATGCCGCTTCAGCATGCGCACGGCAGGCACGTTGAGCGATTGCGCCAGCGCCACTTCGGCGGGCACGGCGCCGCGATAGCCGTGGTCGTAGTTCTCGGGCATGTAGCCGCCATACCGGGTGGGCACGTCGGACACCAGCGTGCCGGGCAATATCTCGCCGGCATCGAGCATGGCGGCGTACAGCAAGGGTTTGAGGATGCTGCCGCTGCTGCGTGGACGGCGCACGATATCCACCGCGTGGCCGCGTTCGTTGTTCAGCGCATACTCGGGATTGCCGACATAGGCGAGCACCTCGAAGCTGCGGTTGTCGACGATCAGCGCGGCGGCATTGTGGATGTCCTGTCGCGCGAGGTCCTTGGCGCGTTCGCGGACGATCTCGCCGGCGACGCGCTGCAGTTGCGCATCCAGCGTGGTGTGGAAGCGGAAGGTCTGCGGGGCGCCGGCATGCAGGGTGTCGAGCAGATGCGGCGCGAGTTGCGGCAGGGCCAGCGGTTGCAGCGGCAGCGGTTCCTGCAGCGCCAGCGCAAGATCCATTTGCCCCAGATGTCCGGCTTCATGCAGGCGCTGCAGCAGCCGGTTGCGCTTTTCCAGCAGTCTGGCGCGATTGCGTCCGGGATGGATCAGAGACGGGCTGTTGGGCAGCACGGCCAGGGTGCAGGTCTCGGCCCAGGATAGCTGCTGCGGGGCGCGCCCGAAATAGCGCCAGGATGCGGCTTCCAGCCCCACCACGTTGCCGCCGAAGGGCGCATGTGCCGCGTACAGGGCGAATATCTCGCGCTTGCTGTATTGCAGCTCCAGGCGCAGCGCCAGCAGCATCTCGACGATTTTCTCGTGGTAGTTGCGCTGCGGGCTGCCGCGCACCAGCCGTACGGTCTGCATGGTGATGGTGCTGGCGCCGCTGACGATGCGATCCTGGCTCAGATTGAGACGGACGGCGCGCGCCAATGCGAGCGGATCGATGCCGGGATGCAGCTCGAAACGCTTGTCCTCGTAGGCGATCAGCGCGATGCGGAATTTGTCGGGCACGGTTTCGCCGGCCGGGAAGCGCCATTGGCCATCCGCGGAGATGCGCGCGCCGAGCAGCGAGCCGTCGCGTGCGAGAACGACAGTGGACAAGGGCTCGTCGAACAGCGGCGAGGGCAGACTGCGCCACAAGCCTGCACCGATCGCAATCAGCGCCAGGCCGACGAGCGCCTTGCGCCGATGGCGGCTTGATAGCATCTTTGCCATGACGCCCGTTTTAGGCACGGGCAATGCGGGAAGGTTGCGAAACACGTCGGCTCCGGCTTTCTGCGTCCGCGCGGACGCAGAAAGATCAGCTGTTGATGACCCGCATGCCTACTTCGACGGCACGACGACTTCGATCCACTCCCCCTTGGTGCGCGCGTTCTTGGTGGCGTCGTACATCGCCTCCACCAGCAATCCGGGCTGATAGAAGCGTCCCAGATAGGCGGCATTCAGCCGGGTCGTGAATGTCACGCTTTCCCCGGCTCTCAGGCCGAAGTAGCGCAGCACGCGATCATCGCGGATGTCGAGATGCTCCAGGTTGGAACGAGCCTCGCTCGCATAGCCGGGGTCGTAGTACGGAGACCGTCTGCGTTGCGGCTCGCGCTGGCCGGAGGTGTCCGTGCCGTCCATGCGCTCGTTATGGATCTCGTATGCCGCCGCGACCATCTGGGTCAGGGCCAGATTGTCCAGCTTGAGCGGGCCGAGATTTTTCACGGTGAGTTTCGCGATGACGTCCTGTCCCTGCTTCAGATGCGCGATATCCAGCCGCTGGCCGTCCTCGTCGCTGTAAGTCACCTCCAGCGACAATCCGGACGAGGCCGCCGCCTCTTCGCCCGCCTTGGCGATGCCGCGCGTCACGATGGTGGCGAACAGGCTGCGCTCCGAGGTGTTCTTGATTCTTACCTTGCCGCCCTGGTCGGGGAAGTTCCTGAACTCCGCGGTGTGGATGGGCGCGCTGGTCTTGACGCTCTCGGTCTTGCCCGAAACGGTGCGATCGAAGCTGTAGTCGTTGATCTTGCCGCTGCCCACGAACTTGGACATCGCCATCAGCGAATAAGCCAGCGACTGGGTGCTGTGCCATCTGTCCGACGCGAGCTGGGCGGAGATCTCGTCGACCAGCGGTTTGGCCTGGTCGAGCTGACCGAGGATGACCAGGCTGTTGAGAACGATGGCGGCGTCGCGCACGCGCGAGCCGAAGGTCGCATCCGGCTGGGCATATTCGCTGAGGTTCATCGGGTCGCCCTTGACGAGGCTGGCGGCCGCATCGCCCTGTCCCGCGAGCTTGTAGGCGGCAGCCAGCATCCAGCGCGCGGCTGAAGGCAGGCTGGACGTTTCGCGCAGGCGGTTCATCGCGCCCACCTCGGGCTGATTGGCCAGCGCCAGCGTGTACAAGCGGTATGCCTGGTCGAGCGTGGAGGTGGCGCCGCCGGCGGTCCAGGCCTGTGCCGCGGATTTCTGGAAGCGCGCCCAGTCGGACAGCATCGAGGGCGGCACGTTGTAGCCCAGCTTGCTGGCCTCGACAAGGAAATGCCCGGCGTAATTGGTGGACCAGGCATTGCGTCCGTCGAACCCGGAGTTGAATCCACCCGGCCAGTAGTCGAAAGCGCCGTTCGGCTGCTGGAAGCCGCGCAAGCGGTGGATCGCCGCATGCATGTTGTGCTCGATCTCCTGCTTGCGGCTGTCCTCGAGTTTGACCAGCGACGAAAGATACAGCTGCGGGAACGCGGAGGAGGTGGTCTGTTCCACGCAGCCGTGCGGGTACTGGATCAGGTACTGCAGGTGCCGTTCCAGATCGAGCGGCGGCACGCCAGAGACTTCCAGCATGGTCACGTTGGTGCCCGGCAGGCCGTGCGGCACCACGTCGGCTTCCCATGTTTCGCCCGGCATCAAGGCTTTGCGCTGATGGCGGCTGGACGCCGGATTGGGGCTGCGTATCTCCAGGAACACCTCCGCCTGTGCGTGGTGCTTGCCGCTGCTGGCGATGAACTTGAGCCGGCCCTTGCCCAGGCGCGCGCCGCTCTTGAGTTTCAGCAGGCCGAGCTTTTCGTCGGGCTGGGAGAAGCTTACCTTCACCGGATTCTTGTCCAGCAGCTGGAATTCGGAACCGGGTTCCAGCTTGAGCGTGACTTCCCCGATGGACTTGTCCATGACGAACAGCGCGACCGGCACCGTGAATTCCTCTTCCGGCCCGACCACGCGCGGCAAGGTGGGCAGCAGCATCAGCGACTGGCGCACATAGATGGATTTTTCCGCGGAACCGTACGCGCTGCCGGCATCGCCGGTCCCCGCATCGCTGGCGACCACCATGGCCCTGACCGCGCCGACATAGGGCGGCAATTGCAGTTCATGCTTGTTCCTGCCGCCGGCGCCGAGCTGGAATGGCCCCAGATATTTCACCACCGGCGGGAAGCGTTTCTTTTCCCGCTTGGCATCCTGGGCGGCGTCGGCATCGCTGCCGCCCAGCGCCAGCAGGCGGTCGAGTTTGGCGCCGTAAGCGCCGGCGACCTCGTCGAACAAGTCCCAGGTGGTGATGCCCAGCGCTTCGCGCTGGTAGAAGTGCCCGTGCAGATCGGGCGTCCTGAAATTGGTGAGGCCGAGCAGGCCCTCATCCACCACGGCCACGGTGTAACTCATGCCGCGGCCGTTCGCCTCGGAGACCTCAAGCGATACTTTCGCTTCGGGAGCCCATTCGTCGGCGGCGTGGATCTGCGGCTTGAGCACCGTCTGCGGATCGGAGACATGGATGGGGATCACGCCATACAGGCGGATCGGCAAGTCGTTGTTCTTGCCCTCATGCGGCTGGATCAGGGTCACGCTGACGTAGACATTGGGCGCCATCGCGCGGGTGATCGGCAGCTCGAAACGGGCCTTCTCCTTGTTGTCCTTGCTGCCCGCTTGTCCCGGCGTGAACTCTATCCAGCGCGCATCGAGGATGCCCGCCCCGTTCTCGACCGTGACCAGTGCGCGTCCCTGCGACGCTTCCGGCAGCTGGATCACGGCCTTGTCGCCGACGCTGTATTTCTGCTTGTCGGACTGGAAGGTCAGCATGCTTGCACCCGGCCCGGATTGTTCCTGCGCGCGACCTGCCCAGCCCGGCCAGTCTATGTACAGGGTGCGCCCCGTGCAGTGCGCTTCCTTGCCGCCGCTGATGTCGCAGGCGCGCACCAGATAGCGACCCCATTGCGGATACTTGACCTCGAACTCCCAGTTTCCCTTGCCGTTGACGGTGGCAACGGTGGATTGCAGTATCTTGCTCGAATGCGAGGCCGAGGCATACTGCGCCAGCGAATCGCCGGATTGATCCCACCACCATTTCCAGTCGACCTTGTAGAGCGTGACCTGGACGTTCTTCACCGACACGGGTTTGCCGTCGGCGCTCAGGCTGGCGATCTCCACCGTATGCTTCACGTCGGTCAGCAGCATGTTGCGACTGGCATCGCCCTTGGGCAGCTTGATGCCGAGGTATCTGGCATAGGGCGAGAACGGCACGGTCTGGCGATTGATGCTGAAGGCGCCGCTGCGCTCGAAGACGCGGCTGGTCAGCGCGGCAGTGAGCATGCCCGGCGCCTCCCGCGACAGGTCAACGGTATGCTCGAAGGTGGCCTCGCCGGACTCGTCCAGTTCCCCTTCGAACACGGTGGCCGGCTCGGCCGAGAACTCGCGGGCCGGGTCGTCGAAGATGAAATCGGCGTAGCGGTCGAACTGGGTGGCCGCCTTGTTCAGGCGCAGTTCCACGTCCGCCTTGAGACCGGCGGCGCTGGCACCGGTAAGCCACTGTGCGACCAGTTTGCCGCTCAACGGTTCGTCACCTCTCAGTTTGTTCGCCAGCGCCACTTCCACTTTGAGGCGGTTGGGCATCACTGTTTCCACCTTGACGGTCCTGGTGAAGCTCGCGCCGCCGAGGATGGCCTTGGCGGTCCAGTCGCCCGTGGGCGCGTCGTTCCCGGTCTTCATCGCGAACTTGTAGAATTCGCCGACCGGCGTGGCGTTGGTCAGGGTCTGCACCAACTGTCCTTGCGGGTTGCGCAACTCCATCGTGACCGGATGATTGGCGGGCAGGCTCTTGTCCTTGTCCTGCAGCACGAACGTCAGGAATATGTCGTCGCCGGGCCGCCAGACGCCGCGCTCGCCGTAGATGTAGCCCTTGATGCCAGCCGAGATCTTTTCGCCGCCCACATCGAAATGACTGACCGGCAACGCAATGCCTTGCCCGACTTTCAGATAGCCCTTCTGCCCGTCCTTTTCGGCCAGCAGGTAGAACGGCGTGCCGCCCGCCTTGAAGCGGGCCATGCCATCGCCATCGGTGGTTTCAGTGGCGATGACCTGGTTCTGGAAGTTCATCGTGCTGATCTTGACATCCTTGAGCGGCGCGGAGGTTCTCAGGTTGGTGGCCACCGCCAGCAGTCGGCCCTGCGGATCGCGTTTTGCGATCAGGCCGATATTGGAGGCCAGGAAATTGCGCTCGTCGCGGATGCTGAAACTCTCCCCGCCGCCGTAACCGTAACCGGGATTCGCATTGAACCGGTAATAGGCGCTCTTGCACGGGTTGCCGCGATCGTTCCAGTTGGCGCTCTCGCCCGAGTTGTAATAGTCCTCTGCGTAATCCCAGCTGCTGGATTCGCGTTCCGTCAGATCCTCCGCGCTGTTGAGCGGGGCTTCGATCTCGGCGCTGTCCGCGCTGTCGCCCGTACAGGGATACACCGAATCGGCCTTGCTGATGGACAGGGTCAGGCGGAACATTCCGCCGGGGTTTTTCTGGAAGAGTTCCGATACGTCCAGATGGTGGCGCTGCCATTTGTTGGCTTCGAGCGCAGACAGCGGAATGGTCTTGCGCCACAGGAAGCGTCCGACCCGGGCCAGTTCACGGTTGCCGTCGAGCTTGTTTACCTGCAGGAACTGGCCGACGTTGTTGTCGTAGATGCGCATGGCCGTCACGCGCACCGAGCGCACATTGACCGCCTCGAACGGGACGCTCAATACCTGGCTGTCCGGCAGGATCACGCCCTTGCCGACAAAACGCACCTGGGGCTTGGAGCTGGCGAAGCTGACCTTGTGCTGTGACTGCTGCTGCGTGCGATCCCCTTCGGCGTTGCGTATGCCGGGCTCCAGCGTGACGGTGATCTCGCCTTGCACCCCGCGATCCGGGTAGATGTTCAGCACGTTGCCCTCGATGCGCTTGGTGGCCTGGATGTCGTCGCCCAGACGTACGAGTCCCTGCAGATTCTGACGGGCATCCAGGCTGTCGGAAAAGAAGACTTGCACGAACGGCTGCTCTTCCGCCTTGGCCAGCGTGACCTGGGTGACCTTGAATTGAGTGCGCCCGGGAACTTCGATCGTGCGCTCGCCTTGCGTGTCGACACCGATCGGCTTGCCGTCCCAGCGCAGAACGACATTCGCCGCCGCTTCCTGACGCAGGATGCCCTGCACGGAAAAATCATGATGCCGGGCATCGACGTTGTGTTGCCAGGCGACGGGCATCGGCTTGTCCAGATAACGGACTTCCAGCAGCTTCTCGATCTGGATGGCGTCGTCGACATCGGCGGTGACCAGACTGCCGTTGAGCGTCATTTCCGATTTGGCGGTGGCGCCGGCAACCAGGCCGCCCACGTTCACCTCGAATTGCTGCGGCTGGACCTGTACGGCGAACTCATAGGTCTTGAGTTTCTCGACCATGTTGAGCAGCCCCTCGGTGTTCACGATGACACGGTAACCGCCTCCTTGCTGCAGATCGCCATCCGGCACCAGCACGATCTCGCGCTGGCTGGCGAAGCTGACTTTGCCCTTGACCGAGGGTTCCGTTTTGAGGTGGGCTCCCGCATCCTGTCCGACACGGTCGGCGCCGACGATGTCGTTGGCGAACACCACGCGGATGGGCGACTTGCGCGAGATCATGCCGCTGGTGTGCGCGCTGATGATGTGGCTCCAGGCGGCATCCTGTGCGGGGATGACCGGAGGGGAGGAAGGCGCTTTGCGGTCGCAACCCGCAAGCATGAGGAAAACGAGAACGAACGACGCTACACAGAACGCTATGGATTTCCGCATGCCAGCTCCCCAACTGTATGTGTTTTCGATTTTTGTTCGCGCCGCCAGTATCGCGATGCGCTGCGGGATTATACGGTTTTCCATTGGCATGCCATGGTTATTTCGCGCGCCCGGCGCGTTCTTGTGCCGCGGCCCACGGTGCCGTCAGAGCGCAAATCATTTCCGCTATACTGCATCATGGCTCGGGTCGGTCCGGGCAAGTTTGCATTCCAGTCACAGGAGAGGGTGAAATGAAAAGAACCGTATTGATGTTGTCTTTCGCGGCAAGCCTGATGGGCATGGCTGCCAGCGCCCAGGCAGATCTGATCGGCTTCCTGGATAGCGTGAACAGGCAGGCCGTCGGCGATATAAAGAGTTTCAACGACAAGTTGAGCCGGCAGTTCGGCGTGCCGGTACCCGATGTGGAGGCGATCCTCCGGAGCGTGCCGAGCCCGGCAGACGCCTTCATGATCCTCCAGCTCGGACACATGGCGCACTTGGCGCCTGCGGTGGTGCTGCAGCGCTACCAGCGCAGCAAGGGCAAGGGATGGGGAGTGCTTGCCGGGGAACTGGGCATCAAGCAGGGCTCGCCCGAGTTCCATGCCCTGAAGCGCGGCGACCTGTCGTTCACCGGGGTGCCCGGCGGACCCGCGGCGCAGCGCAGAGGCGGCGGACGTGCAGCGGAACATAAAGGCGGTGGACCCGGCCAGGGAGGTCAGGGGAGCGGTCGAGGGAAAGGCCAACAAAAGGATTGAAGCAGGTCCTTCTGCAAAAGAACACTGGCGCAGTCTGGTTCCGACGCGCACCATGGATGCAGTTGCAGCATGATGGGAGAGATTCGGGAAGTCGTTCGGGTTCACTTTGACAAGGAGAACAAGATGCTTAAGAACTGTCTGTCTGGAGTTGTCGCTTTGCTCATGCTCGCCGTTTCGGGGACGGTCGTCGCCCAGCCTGCGCGGGAGGCGGACGAGCGCAGCCTGCTTTCCGCCTTTGTTTCCTACACCGACCTGCGCATGCACAGTGTGCAGCAGAACCTCGACATCCTGGCCGCCAGCGCCGAGGCGAGATCAGCGCAATGGACCAAGATGCAGCCGCTGTTGAGCGGCTATCAGAGAGCGGACGACGGTCTTGTCGTCTGGTTCGTCCTTCCCGACGGCAGCTATTACACGGTGGACAAAGGGCGCATGCCGGTGAAGCTGAGCGACCGCAGCTATTTCCCGCAACTCATGTCGGGATCGTCAGTCATGGGCACCCTGGTCGTCAGCAAGAGTACCGGCCAGCGCTCTGCGGTGATCGCGGTTCCGGTGAGGCAGGGCGGCAAAGTGGTTGGCGCGATCGGCGCATCGCTGTTCCTCGACAGGCTTGCCGAGCAGCTGGACGCGGCGCTGGCGCTGCGTCCGGACGCGGCCTTCTTTGCGCTGGCGCCGAATGGCCAGACCACGTTGCACAGGAAGACCGATCGCCATTTCCTCGATCCGCGCGAACTGGGCAGCGCGTCGCTGAAAAAGGCCGCCAACGATATATTGGCTAATCCTGCGGGAACGACCAGCTACGAGTTCGATAACGACGCCAGGAGTGCGCGCTACCAGACCTCCCCGCTGACGCAGTGGAAGTTCGCCATCACCTTCAGCACCGCCCGTTAGTGGTGACCCGCTAGCGGGGAGCGCGGAAGCCGGGCCCGCCGTACGGCCCGGCATGTGGCTGGTGTCATTTCCCCGTTCTGCGTTTAGAATCACGCCACCACCTTCCGGATCGTTGTGCGATGACTCTCATTCTGAAGCAGTTGTTTGCGCTGCTGCGCTTGCTCAATTCCGACACGGGATCCAACCAGATCGCGGCGGGCGTCGCCTGCGGCCTGATCCTCGGCTTTGCGCCGATGCTGTCGCTGCAGGCCCTGCTGGTGTTCCTGTGCATGTTCCTGTTCCGCATCCAGATCGGCGCCGCGCTGACCTCGGCTTTTTTCTTTGCGCTGGTGGCGTGGCCGTTCGATCCGGTCGCGCATGCGATCGGATCGGCCATCCTGGAGACCGAGGCGCTGCAGCCGCTGTTCACTACTCTGTACAACATGCCGCTGGTGCCGCTCACCCGCTTCTACAACAGCGTGGTGATGGGGGCAGGTGCTGTGAGCCTGGCGCTGGCGCCGCTGGTGTTCTTCGGCAGCAAGCGGCTGATCGTGGCGTACCGGGTCAGCGTGGTGGCGCGGCTGAAGAACAGCGCGTGGTGGAAGCTCTGGACCGGAACGACATTTTTCAAGTGGTACACGACCTATGCCCAGTTCCGTGGATAAGCCGGCGGGACCGCCGCCCGTGAAGAAGCAGGGGCCGATCCGCTTCGAGGCGATCGTGCCGATGCTGATCGTGGTCGGCCTGATCACGCTCTATTTCGCGCTGTTCTTCGACACGCATCTGCGCCGCGGCATCGAATACGGCGCGACGCAGGCCAACGGCGCCGAGGTGAACATCGGCCGCTTGCATACCAGCGTGTTCAGGGCCTCGGTGCTGATCGGCGACGTGCAGCTGACCGACCCTGCGCAGCCGCAGCGCAACCGCCTGCAGATCGGCGAGATGCGCTTCCGCATGCTGTGGGATGCGCTGCTGCGTGGCAAGGTGATGATCGACGAGGCGGCGATCGAGGATGTGCAGATCGATACGCCGCGCCAGCGCGCTGGATACGTGTTGCCACCGGAGCCGGAGGAAAAGGATGAAGGGCCGAGCGCGAGCGACAAGATGCTGGCGCAGATGAAGGAAGAGTTCTCGGGGAACGTGGTGGGCGACCTAGCGGCCATCGCCGCGGGGGCGGACCCGGCGGGACAGCTGAAGGTGGCAGGTGCGGACCTGAAGAGCAGCGCCCACCTCGATGCCCTGCAGAAGTCTCAGGACGAGGCCGAGCAGCAATGGCAGGCACGGCTTGCGGCATTGCCCGCCAAGGAGGATTTCACCGTGCTGCGCGGACGCTTGTCCCAAGTGAAACTGAAGGATTTCCAGGATGTCGCGCAGGTGCAGGCTTCGCTCGGGGAGCTGGAGGCGATCCGCAGCGATTTCGATGCCAAGTCCAAACCGGTCGGCGAAGCGGGGTCGAAGCTGACGGGGGACATGGGTGCGCTGCGCGGCTCGTTCGCCGAGCTGGGCAAGCTCGCGCGGGAGGATGCGCGCGCGCTGCAGGCGCGCCTGCACCTGCCGTCGCTGGACGCCGCGACCTTGTCGCGCGCGCTGTTCGGCATGGATGTGCTGGGCCAGCTGCAACAGGCGCGCGGCTACATGGAGCAGGCGCGGCAGTACATACCGGCCAAGGGCGCGCAGCAGCAGGCCAGGCCGGCGCCGAAGCGCATCCACAAGGGGCGCGACTATGCCTTCGGCCATCCCAGGGGCTACCCGAGTTTCTGGCTGCGCCGTGCGCTGCTGACCTCTCGCCTGTCCGGCGGCGGCCTGTCCGGCGAGATTCGCGACGTGGCCACCGATCAGGCGCTGGTCGGCCGCCCGCTGGTGGCGACGATCAAAGGCGATTTTCCGCAGCAGGGCGTCGCCGCCATCAAGGCCGAACTGGTCATCGACCACAGGACGAGCGAACCGGTCGAGCGGCTGGAGCTGGCGGTGGGGCGCTACCCTGTGGCAGGCCGTGCGCTGGTGGACAGCCCGAACGTCACGTTGGGCTTCGCCAACGCCGCGGCTGCCGCCGGCTTCGCCGCCGAGTTGCGCGGCGACTCGGTGGATATGCGCTTGTTCAACCACTTCAGCGAGGTGGCGTTCGAGTCGACGGCGCAGTCCGCCGTGGTGCGCGAGATGATGGCGGCCTCGCTGGCCGGATTGAATACGGTCAACCTGGATGCGCGCGTGCGCGGCAGCTGGAGCGAGCTGGACTGGCAGCTTTCGACCGATCTGGCCGACGCACTGGCGCGCGGGATGAAGCGCTATCTGCAGGGCAAGATGGACGAAGCGAGGAAACGCATCGAGGAGATGGTCGACCGGCAGATCGGCGAGCAGAAACAGCGCCTGCTCGCGCGCCAGGGCGAGCTCGAATCGCGCTTCAAGTCCGCGCTGGCGGAGCGGCAGGCGCAGGTCGACAAGCTGCGCGCCGAGCTGGACGGCGCGCGCAATCAGCTGGAACAGCGCAAGAACGCCGTGCTGGATGCGCAGAAGCAGAAACTGAGGCAGGGAACAGAGCGGCTGTTTGAGGGGTTGCGGCGCTGACCCGCTGGCGAAAATCGCAGGGGCCGTGCGCGCATGGTTTTCAGGGGCGAAGTATGGCCTAATGCATCAGGTTGCAGGGGGGCGGCACGGATGAGCCGCAGAGAGCTCGCATGATCGGGACGTCGTTGATGTCATAACAGGCTGGCAGGGGGATGGGATGGACAAGGAGCAGGAGGTGCTGGCGATCAGCAAGCTGGTGTTCGAGCTGACCGTCACCGGCAGCATGATCACTGACCTGGATAAATTGCTTCGGCGTCTGTTCGCCCTGCTGGACGATCACCATGACCTGCAACTCGAGCAGCGCGGCGCGATCCTGCTGCACAATCCGCGCGGACGCTACTTCCAGGTCGCCCAGTTCGGCATGAAGCCGGCCTGGAACACCCAGGTGACCTGGGATGCGCCGGCGCTGGCCACGCCTGTCGTTCCCGGCCGCTGCCAGGTGCAGGATATCTTACTGACGGGTGCGGAGGATGCCGGCGGCAGGGCGCGCACGCTGTTGTTGCCGCTGCACTTCGACGGACAGGGCCTGGGTTATGCCGTGCTGTTCATCCCGCCCGGGAGCGAAGTGAGCGCGATCCACATGGATTTCTTCAACGATCTGGCGCGCGCCTTGTCCAGCCTGGTCCAGCGCGTGCTGGCTAGCGAAACCCTGCGTGTGCGCGAGCTGGAACTGGAGGAGGCGCGTGCGGATGCGCTGCGCAGCCTGGGCGTGGCTTCCGAGTACCGCGACAGCGAGACCGGCTGGCACATCATGCGCATGACCAATTTCGCGCAAGCGATCGGCAGGGCGCTGGGCCTGCCAGAACAGCAGCGCGAGCTGCTGTATGGCGCGGCCCCCATGCATGATGTCGGCAAGATCGGCATCCCCGACGCGGTACTGCTCAAGCGGGGCAGGCTGACCGAGGAGGAATACACGGTCATGAAGACGCATACCGAGATCGGCGTCACCATTCTGACCGGCGACGACGAGCTGATCGATGCCGCGCGCGATATCGCCGGTTCGCATCACGAACGCTGGGACGGCAAGGGTTATCCGAAAGGGCTGAAGGCCGAGCAGATCCCGCTGCTGGCCAGGATATGCTCGGTCGCCGATGTGTTCGATGCGTTGACCTCGACACGCACCTACAAGGAGGCATGGTCGGTCGAGGCCGCCCATGCCTGGATCATGTCCGCCTCGGGCACGCATTTCGACCCCGCAGTGGTACGGGCCTTCGACGAAGCGATGCCGGAACTGTTGCGCATCCGCGAGCTGTACCGGGACGACATCATCGACCCCAGGCATGTGCTCACCCTGCCGCCGCTCAAGCAGCGCGAGAACGACTGGCTGCCCTGGGACGATGATCTGAGCGTCGGCATCGACATCATCGACGCGCATCACCGCTACCTGTTCGACCTCATCAACGATCTGCACACGGTGGTCGTCAACAAGCGCGGGGCACGCGAGGTGGCGAGGCTGATCAAGTCGCTGGATATGTATGCAAAGATCCATTTCCGCGCGGAAGAGCAGATGATGGCGCACTACAAGTTCGCCGGGATAGAGCGGCAATTCCACCAGCATCATGCCTTCGAGGAAAAGATCGGCGAATTCTACGAAGAGCTGCATGCCAATCCGATGGTCGCGCAATTCGATGCGCTGGCCTATCTGCGCAACTGGCTGGTCAACCATATCCGCGTCGAGGATGCGCAACTGGTCGCATTGACGCGCGCCTGAACTCAAGAGAATCGAAAGGAAGAACAAAGGATGCGGTGCGCGGCCAACGATCGTGTCGGAATGTCGCGGTCCGTCAGCCTCTTTGCGCGCGCCCTGCTGCTGGCGGCTTGCTGCGCTGCGCCGGTGGCCCAGGCGGAGGTGAAGGAGTACATACGCGATCATAGCTATCACGGTACCGATTTCGACAGCGCGGCCACTTGCCGGGCAAACGCCATCGACGGGGTCAAGCGCGAGTTGCTGGAGGAGATCGGCACCTATGTGGGATCGGTGGTGAAACTGCATCAGGACTCGCTGGGAAACACCTATATGAGTCACGACGTGGTCAACATCACCGCCGGCATCGTGGCGATGAGGGTGCTGGACGAGAGATGGAAACAGCCGGTGTATTTCGTCAAGGCAGGGATGAAAGCCGATCCTGACGATGTGCTGGCCAAGTTGAAAGCGCTGCGCGCCGATCTGGAACTGGAAAGATCGCTGCGCGAATCGTACGAGGAGTTGCAGAATTCGCGCAACGAGGTAGCGAAACTGAAAGCGCAGCTCGCGCAACTGATGCGTGAGCGCGAGCCGGCCCCGCCCTCCGAGCGGGTGGCGGCTGCGCCGGTCGCGGTCAAACCCGAAGTCGCTGCGCCCGTCGTGCCCGCAGTGCAACCGGTCCCGGGGCCGCTGGTAGAGGCTGTACCCGCTGCACCGCCGGTACAGGAAATGCCGCTCGTTTCTGCCGAGCCGGTGCCGGCTGTCGCGCCCGCCGCGAACGTTCCCGCTGTCGAAGATCTGGCCGCACGGTATGTGCAAGCGGTGCAGGATGTGGAGGTCGGCGCTGCCTTCCAGCGCGCGCTGGCGGCGCGCATCCATGGCGACTTTGCCGCGCTGCAGCGAGAGATGAGCGCACTGGCGGAGAAAGGCTACCCCAAGGCGCAGCTCCGCATGGGCTGGATCTACGAGCGCGGTATCGGCGTGCCACAGGACTACGCCAAGGCGCGCGAGTGGTATGCGAAGGCCATGGCGAACGGTGACGCCAGCGCCATCGCCAGGACGGGCTTGCTGTATGAGCTCGGGCTGGGTGTCGAGAAGAGTTACGACAAGGCAGCCGAGTATTACCGGCGCGCCATCCGTGAAGGCGACGCCCTGGGCCATGCGCACCTGGGCTATCTCTACGAGACCGGCAAGGGGGTGCCGCGCGACCGCGAGCAGGCGGCGGTGCATTACCGGCTCGGCATGGAACAGGGCAATTATCTGGCCGTGACGCGCCTTGCTTTTCTGTACCAGCTGGGGCGCGGTGTGGGCAGGGACGAATACAAGGCGGTCGAACTGTACCGGCAGGCCGTGGACCATGGCCAGCCCCTGGCCATGACGCGGCTGGGCCAAATGTACAACCTCGGCGAGGGCGGGCTGGCCAGGGATCATGCCAAGGCGCTGGCACTGATTCGCGAATCGATGCGCTACCACCTGCCGGCAGCCTACGCCTTCATGGGTTTCATGTACGAGAACGGCTGGGAGGTAACACGGGATTACGCCGAAGCCAGGAGACTGTACGAGCAGGCGGCAGACCTGGAGGCGCCGTTCGCCGAATTCCGCCTCGGCCTCATGTACCGGGATGGCTTGGGCGTGAACCGGGATCGTCACAAGGCGATGTACTGGCTGGAGCGCGCGGCCGCCAAGGGTGAAGACAGGGCGGCAGCGATCCTGGAGCGCATGAAGCGATGGAACTGACGCAGGCAAAAGACAAGGACGGGGCCTGCTGTGTGGTGGCCTCGGCAGGGAGTGAACCCATGCTTGAGCACAAGGCCGGTTCAGACCGTCGGTCCATCACGGCGGGCCGTCATGCATAGCGTCATCGTCGCGCTGCTGGCCGCACTCAGGTCGCTCTTCCACCCGAAGATGCTGTCGCTGGTGCTGTGGCCGATGTTGGTGGCAGTGGTGCTGTGGGTGGGGGCGGCGCTGTTGTTCTGGGCGGACTGGATCGCCGGCCTGACCGGCATGGTGCAGGCGACGCCGCTGGAACAATGGATGGCGCAGGGCTTCCTCGCGGTCGCGTCGCATTACCTGATCAGTATCATCCTGGTACTGCTGCTGCTGCCGGCGATCTACGTCACCGCGCTGGTGCTCACGGCGGTGTTCGCGATGCCGATGATGGTGAGCCATGTCGCGCAGAAGGACTATCCCGAGCTTGAGCGCAAGCAGGGCGGCAGCAATGCCGGCAGCGTCGCCAACGCCATGGTCGCCATAGCGGTGTATGGCGCGGGCTGGGTGCTGAGCCTGCCGCTGTGGCTGTTCTCGCCGCTCGCGCTGCTGTTGCCGATCCTGCTGATGGCCTACCTCAACCAGCGCCTGTTCCGCTACGACGCGCTGGCCGAGCATGCCAGCCGCGAGGAGTATGCGCAGGTGATCGAGCGCGCCTCGCTCAGGCTCTACCTGCTGGGTGCGCTGGTCGGCCTGTTGCAGTTCGTGCCCTTGCTCAACCTGTTCTCGCCGGTGTATGTCGGTCTGGCCTTCATCCACCTCTGTCTGGCGGAGTTGCAGCAGGTGCGCCGGCAAACATAGGACGCGGTTCGATTCCTTTCGGGGGTAATGGACTCGGGGTGCCTTCCATGCAGAAGAGCCCCTCCCCAAAACCCGTGCGGGAAATGTGCAGAGGCGCGGCGGAGCCGCATTCAATCAAAGTCTCTTGCAGGTGACGGCGACGATGTTCACGGTATCGCTGTCGGGCGCGGTGTTGACGGCTTCGATCGCGCAGGTCCTGCCGGGCGGTGTCTTCTTGATGGCGACCTTGTAATCGCTGCCATCGGGCAGGCGCGTGTCGGGGAAGACGAAATCGCCGTTCTTGGTGATCTCGACTTCCTTGACTCCGTCGAGTTCGAGCACCAGCCCCTTGCCGGAAAGTCCCTTGACCGTGCCGCCGACCGCGTAGCTATTGGTGGTGCACGTTACGGCGACGTTGTTGACCGGCGTGTTGGCGCTGCCGCTGTCCTGGGCGACCGTGCAGGTCTGCTTGACGGGCGAGGCGGGCTGGGTCTTGACGGTGACGGTATAGGTGCTGCCGCGGGTCAGAGCCTTGGGGAATTTGAATCTGCCGTCGGCGCTGACGCTCAGTTCTTCCGCGCCGTTGAGCTGGAGCACCACTGCGCCCCCGGCCAGGCCGGAGACTGAACCGCCGACGGTCGGAAGCGGCGGCGGCGGAGGTGGCGGCGGCGGGGCTTCCTCGCTGCAAGCGGCCAATCCGGCGATCATGGCCGCCATCGATGCGTTGCGCACTGCCTGTGTGAACCTTGCCATCATTTGCTCCTTGTCGTTGATTGCTCCGGGCTGCGATGCAAATCTGCGGTCCAGCCGTTGGCCCCATGGACCGACGCGTGATCGCATGTCCGCGTGATTGTACACAATTCGGACTGACCGGCTAACCGGACCGGGTTGCGGTGATTCGGGAAGGTCAAGGCAGGTTCCGCTTTGCATGGCAGGCGGTGTTGCGTACAGTAGGGGCCGCTATTCCGGTTCAATTTCACAAGGAGGAATATCATGTTCGCACCCATCACCATCCCTTTTGGCGTGAAGATGCTTTTCAATACCGTCGTCGTCAAGCCCGAGGTGGCATTCGAGGACGTCGAGCTGGCGCTGGCCGAGATGTGCAATGTCGTGAAGGATACATACGGTGGTGACAAGGGCGGATTCATCGCCGGGCAGGTCTTTCAGTTCTCGGGCTTCATCTCGAATGAGGGGTCGTTGAGCCCGGATCGGGAAGCGGCCAAGCACATCGCGATCGTCACTTACTGGAAGTCTTTCGAGGAGCACGAGCGCTCGCATGCCGACAAGGTGTTCAGTGCCAAGTTCGCGGCATTGGGCAAACTGTGCACGGACAGCAAGGAGTTCGGCTACGACCTGCTGTGGCAGGGCGTGCCGGAATAGAACGCATTCGCCGGGATCGGCCGGGCGGGGCTAGAATCCGTCCCGCGACGAACGGGACATGTATCCCCGCTGTTTCAGTCCCGGTCTCATTTCGCGATATTTGGACTTTGCCCGCCAGGGCGATTTTGTTTGGGCATATTCAATGGCAACCATCGGCAATCTGGAAAACCTGCAACCGCAGACAGTCTGGGCGCATTTCTCCACACTGTGTGCGATCCCGCGCCCTTCGCTGCATGAAGCGGCGCTTCGCGAGCACCTGATCGCCTGGGCGCAGGCGCGCCACATTGCCACCCTCGTCGATGACGCAGGCAATCTGATCCTGAGCAAGCCCGCCAGCCCCGGCTGCGAGGCGCTGCCCGGCGTGGTCCTGCAAGGCCATCTCGACATGGTGTGCGAGGCCAACGCCGGGACGCGGCACGATTTCGAGCGCGATCCGATCGCCGCGGTGGTGCGCGACGGCTGGGTGGTGGCGGAGCAGACGACATTGGGCGCGGACAACGGCATCGGCGTAGCGCTGGCGCTGGCCGCGCTGGAACAGGCGGATCTTGTGCATCCGCCGCTGGAGGTGCTGCTCACCGTCAACGAGGAATCGGGCATGGACGGTGCGCGCGGGCTGGCCGCAGGCACCCTGCGCGGCACGACCCTGATCAATCTGGATACCGAGGAGTGGGGCCACTTCTACCTCGGCTGCGCGGGCGGCGTGGATGTGGAGTTGCGCCACGATTGCGAGCAGGAGGAGGTGCCGCCGGACTACACGATCCTGCGCTTCGATGTCTCCGGCCTGCGCGGCGGCCATTCGGGCATCGACATCCATCGCGTGCGCGGCAATGCCATCAAGCTGCTGGCGGAGGCGCTGCGCGACCTGGCCGTACACACCGACCTGCGCCTGATCGAGATGAAGGGCGGCACGGCGCGCAATGCGATACCGCGCGAAGCGTTCGCGGTGTGCGCGCTGCCGCTTGCTGCCGCCTCGGGCATGGATGACTGGGTGGAGCACCGGCTGGCGGCATGGCGCCAGCGCTTTGCCGAGGAAGATGCGAACGTCGCGTTCCGCTACGAACTGGACGAGATGCCGGTGGGACTCGCCATCCATCACGCGCAGCGCGACCGTCTGCTCGCCTTCCTCGACACCACTGCCAGCGGCGTCTCGCGCATGAGCGATGTCTTTCCCGGCGTGGTGGACACTTCGGACAACCTCGGCGTGGTGAGCCTGGCGCAGGGGGTGTTCAAGGCAACATTCAAGGTGCGCTCGCTGCACGATGGCCGCGCGGATGCGCTGGCCGACAAGCTGATCTCGCTCGCCGCGAGCTACGCGCTGCGCGCGTGGAAGGATGGTGCGTACCCGGGCTGGACGCCGAATCCGGCATCACCTTTGCTCGCGCTGTGCCAGCAGGTGTACGCCCTGGAATTCGGCCAGCCCGCGTCGCTGCAGGTGATCCACGCCGGGCTGGAATGCGGCCTGCTGGCCGCCAGCCATCCGCAGCTGGACATGATCTCCTTCGGTCCCGACATCCGCGGCGCGCACGCGCCGGGCGAGCGGGTGGAGATCGCATCCGTCGCACGCTGCTGGACTTTGCTGCAGGCAGTGTTGCATGCTCTGGCGCAGAAGCGGGGCCATGCACGGAAAGGGGAAGCATGATTCGACTCGACAAATCATTGCGTGCCTGGGGCACGCCGGAGTTCGCGGCGATCCTCAAACAGGAGGTCGCGCAACTGGGCGCTGACGGGCTGCCATTGCAGCGGGGACTGTCGATCGGCAGCCATGTGACCGACGATCCGGTCACGGTCGTGATCAACAGCGTGGACGAGACGGAGCACGCGATCCGCGTCAGGGCGGGGATCTTTTATCAGAGCGTGATCGCCGGCTGCAGTTGCGACAACGATCCGACGCCCGTCAGCGAGAACACCGAGTATTGCGAGGTGCAACTGGATATAGATAAAGCTACTGCAGCGACCGCGATCGCGCTGCTGCCGTAACGAACCGCCGGCATGTTCGTTTCCGGCCCAACTGAATCAACGTTCATGGATGTCATGTCATGCTGAAAATGATCCGTCTTCCTCTTTTTGTCCTGCTGCTGGCTCTCGCGTGGCCTGCCACCGCCGAATCCGGTGTGGAGTGTCCGCCCGCTGCCGGACAGCCTGCGCCCGAGGTGGTCCAGGACGCGCTGCGCAACGCGCGCGACCGCGGCTTTCTTTGGCGCATCAGCAAGGATGGTCACGCGTCCTATCTGTACGGCACGATCCATGTCGCCAGGTTCGACTGGATGTTTCCCGGCCCGAACGTGATGCAGGCCTTGAGCGCGGCGGATACGGTGGCGCTGGAACTCGATGTCATGGATGCGGACATCCAGCGGCGCGTGACCGAGGGCATGGCGAGTCCGCACGGTTCGTCGCTGTCCGAGCCGCTGGCGCAACGCGTGCGGCAGCAGGCAGCCCATATGTGCGTTCCGTACGACTCCATCGCCAGACTTTCTCCCGAGTTGCAGGTCACGACCCTGACCGTGATGGTGGGGCGTGAGGCCGGGCTCGATCCTTCATACGCCATCGATGGCGTGCTGGCGGGAATCGGGCACGGCGCGCACAAGCACATGGTGTCGCTGGAGACGCCCGAGGCGCAACTGCGCATGCTGCAGATGAAGGACGCGCAAGCAACCGCTGCCTTCGTTCAGGCCAGTCTGGATGAACTGGAGGCGGGACGCACGGGCGACATGCTCAAGCGCATCGCCGAAGTATGGGCCAATGCCGACTACGCCGGGATGGAGCGCTTCGACGAATGGTGCGATTGCCTTGATACGGAGATCGAACGCGAGATGATGCGGCGCCTGCTGGATGGCCGCAATCCCGCTATGGCCGGGCGCATCGACGAACTGCACCGGAGCGGGAAACGAGTGTTCGCCGCCGTGGGCAGCCTGCACCTGTTCGGACCGATCGGGCTGCCAACGCTGATGGCCAAGCGCGGCTATCGGGTGGAGCAGATCGATCTGCGGCCGCGGTGAACCGTATCCTGTTCCGGATTCCCGTCTAGAATCGCGGTTCAATTTCATGAGGAAGGCAATATGAATCTGGCAGAGTTGTTCCGTCACGAAACCGATTTGCTCGAACTGAGCGCAGGTCAGACCTTGTTCAATGAAGGCGAGGCGGCCGATCTGATGTATGTCCTGATGTCGGGCACGGTCCTGATCCTGGTAAACAACAAGGTGGTGGAAACGGCGGAGGCGGGCGCGATCATCGGCGAGATGGGGATGATCGACGAAGGCGCGCGTTCGGCGACGGTGGTGGCGAAGAGCGACTGCAGGCTGGTGCCCCTCGACCGCAAGCGCTTCAATTTCCTCATTCAGCAGACGCCGAATTTCGCGCTGCACGTCATGCGCGTGATCGCCAAGCGTTTGCGCAAGACCGATTCGATCCTGTGAGGCGCATGATGAAAACCGGCCCGCGCGAGATCGTCACTCCTTTCCGTCCCATCCCTCTCACGGTACCGGAGGGGATGAAGCACAACGAGTTCTTCAACAGCACCGAGAACCTCAACGATCTGGTGCATAACAACGGCCTGCTGCTGAACGCGGAAGACCTGCTGCTGTACCGCAAGGCGCTGGGTCACAGCACCGAGTTCGACTGCTCCATCATCTACAACACCTCGCAGACCATACTCAACCCGCTCGGGCGGCCGGTGCGGCGCACGCAGGTGGCGGAGAACGTGAAGCATGCGTGGAACCGCATGAACCAGATCATCATCGACTACATGCTGGAGCAGTACCCCGACCCGGAGCAGGCGCTGATCCTGGCGGGCGAGGCCAGCCTGGATGCGACCTGGCCGCTGACCTCGCCCGGCGTCCCCAGCATCCGTATGCTGCACAATCACTTCATCGTGTTCCCCTCGGCGCAATTGCGCGATGCCAAGCCGGCCGATGCGGACAATCCCAACCTGACCGACGGCGGCCAGCACAGCCTGTTCCAGGCCTACATGCGCGAGGTGTACCGCCGCTTCTTCGACGAGGCGCTGGACCTGAAGATACTCAAGTCCGCCAGCGAGGCGGATGCGCGCATCGCCCTGACCGGCTATCCGCAAGGCCTGCCCAGCTGGGAGATTCAGGGCGGGGCCGATGCACTCAGGGATGTGCATTTCTGGAAGGAATACGACGAGGTGCTGAAGGGCTTCATCGATTTCTACCGCACCTTCTTCTCGCAGGTCTCCTCGCGCAACGCGCCCATGCTGCCGGACGTGTATTTCCCCGAGCAGGTGGAGAGCGTGCTGCTGTTCGACAACGACTTCATGAAGACGGCCAAGAAGGTGCGCGACCTGTGCATCGTGGATGCGAAATACGCCAACGCCATCCGCTGGCAGCCCGCGTTCAAGCAGCTCATCTATCGCAACGATGCGGGCAAGCTGATCGTGACCATCAGCCAGAATTCGATCGGCAATGCGATCACCGAGCTGCTGGGCGTGGTGGTGAACCGCACGCCGGATGCCGACGCCTACGGCGCGGCCGAGCCCGCGTTGATCGCGCGCCTGCTGGAAGTGCGGCGCCGCTTGATCGAGGCCGACCTGGGCGAGGGCATCGCCACGGCGTACTGGCCAAAGGAATAGCGCGGGGAGTTTTTTTCCGCAGGACGCAGGAAATCGTCATGGAGGCAGGTTGAGATGAACACGGAAGAACGGCTGGCCAGTATCGAATCGCGCCTGACGGCGATAGAACGTTTCCTCAGATCGACCGCGCCGCAGTCTCCCGCGCCAACTCGGGTTCAGACGCCCGCGCCACAGGCTTCCACACCCAGAGTCGAACAGGCGCCGCCGCCCGCTTTCTCCAGCCCGCTTGCGGCCGGAAGTGCAATGCGCGCAGACACATCCGTTCCTGTCACCAACATCCTCGGCTGGGCCGGTGCCTCGGCGCTGGTGCTGGCGGCCGTCTATCTGGTGGTGCTGGCCGTGGACGCGGGCTGGCTGACGCCGGTACGTCAAGTGCTGCTGGCCATGCTGGGCGGTTCCGTCCTGATCGGCATCGGCCTGCTGCTGCGCAGCCGCGACATGCACTACGCCAGCCTGCTGCCCGCGGCGGGCGTGGCGATCCTGTTCCTGTCCCTGTACGGCGCGCACAACTACTATCACCTCATAGCCACGACCTTCGCCACCAGCGGCATCATCGCGGTCAGCCTTGTCTCGCTGTGGCTCAACCGCATGTTTCTGAGCGAGTTGTATGCGCTGTTCGCGGTGGTTGGCTCCTACACCGCGCCGCTGCTCCTCGGCGATGCCGGGTATTCCATCGTCGACCTGATCGTCTATTTTGCCTGCTGGAGCGTGGTGTTCTCGGTGTTCTCGATCCGTGTGGCGCAGCGCAACGTCTACATTCTGGCGATGTATCTGGCGCTGGTGATCTTCGACCTGAAATGGCACCACGCGATGCCGGACGCCTGGCTGGAGGCGCTGGTGTTCCAGACCGTGCATTTCCTGATCTTCGTCGCGGCCGCCTCGGTGTTCAGCGCGCGCATCGAAGCCATGTCGCAGGAGACCGCGATCAAGCACCTCCCGGCGCTGGTACTGTTCTATTTCGTCCAGTACCACATCCTGCACAAGTACGTTCCCGAGCTCGCGCCCTGGGTGGCCATCGCCAGCGCGGCGGTGTTGCTGGCGAGCTATTTCGCGGTGGCACGGGTGCGTGGCGCCGAACTGGAAGGTGGCCGGATGCTGCTGAGCGCCTATGTCGCACTGGTGCTGGTACATGCGGGCTACATCGAATCGGTGCCCGCGGTGTGGGCGCCCTGGGTGGGACTGCTGCTGGTGCCGCTCATCGCAGCTTATGCGGCCATGCGCGGCAGCATCCAGGCGCCGGGCGTGCCGTTGTGGGGGGCGGTCGGCCTGATCTTCTTCGCCAACTATCTGCGCCTGTTCACCGGATACAACCTGACGACCGGTTCCGGCGTGCCCCTGCATGACCTGCTGGGCGTCTGCTACGCGCTGGAACTCTATCTGGCGTATTACTTCCTGCGCAAGGATGCCGCGCTGCGCGATGCGGGCATGCTCGCGCTGTACGCGGCTCACATCGCCGTCATGGTCTGGGCGATACAAATGTTCGACAGCCGCCTGCTGGTCTCGCTGGTGTGGGGCGCATTGGCGCTGGGGTGCCTGTTCCTGTCGCTACAGCGGCGCGACAAGATGCTGGGGCAGTCTTCGTTGCTGGTCTTTGCCGCCTCGGTGTTCAAGGTGTTCCTTTACGACATCGCCGCAGCCGCGCCGATGATCCGCATCGCCAGCCTGCTGGTGGTGGGCGGCAGCTTGTATCTGGGCGGCTGGTTGTACAAGAAGGTGAACAGCCTGGAAACAGATCAGCCGGCTTGAAGCTACCCCGGCCTTGTTCTCGAATCTGGTTGCTTAGCCGACTAAAACACTCAAGTTGACTAAAATACTCAGGTAAGGTTAAATGGCGTCACTTTTCCAACCAAGGAGGTGTTGACCATGCAGATCCCGCAACGTGATGGAGACGGCTATCTCGTCGATATGAGTGACTGGACCGAGGAGATCGGCCGCGCGATGGCTGAAGCAGACGGCTACGAGCTGAATGACCAGAAGTGGGCGCAGATCATCAAGGCGCGCGAGTACTTTGAGGAATTCGCTTCGGTGCCGCCGATCCGCAAATTCGCCAAGTACATCGAGCAGGACCAGAAGGACGTGTTCGACCTGTGGATGACCGGGCCGATGAAGCCGATCACCAAATACGGCGGCATGCCCAAGCCGACCGGCTGCGTCTGAAAGGCGAGCGATGAAAGTGACGCCGGACAACGTCCGGGATTTCATCCTGCAGGGGCTGGCGTGCGAGCACATCCAGGTCGCCGGCGACGGCCGCCATTTCGAGGCGGTGATCGTGAGCAGCGACTTCGAGGGCAAGGGCATGCTACAGCGGCACAAGCGGGTCTATCAGGCGCTGGGCGACCGCATGGAAAAGATACATGCCTTGTCGATGAAGACACTGACCCCGGAACAGTGGGCAGGCAACCAATAAACAATGGAGCAGGAAATGGACGAGAAACAGATCGCGCTGGAACACATCAGGCAGACCGTTACCGGAAACCCGGTCGTGCTGTACATGAAGGGAACGCCGCAGTTCCCGCAATGCGGATTCTCCGGCCGTGCGGCGCAGGTGCTGAAGGCCTGCGGCGTGAAGGACTATGTCGCGGTGAACGTGCTGGAAGACAAGGGTGCTTACGACTATCTAAAGTTCTATGCGGACTTCCCGACCTTCCCCCAGTGCTACATCAAGGGCGAGCTGATCGGCGGCTCCGACATCATGCTCGGCATGTATGAGCAGGGCGAGTTGCAGACGCTGATCGAGCAGGCCACTGCCCGGTAGCGGCGAGAGCAGCTCAATGCGGCAGTTGGCTCAGGGCGGCCCTGATTCGGTGTCGCTGAGCTTGCGATACAGCGTGCGTTCGCTGATGCCCAGCCGCTCCGCCAGCGCCTTGCGGTCGCCCTCGAAGTGTTCCACCGCCCAGGCGAGGTAGCGTTTTTCCAGGCTTGCCAGCGGGGCGATCTCCTCGGCCGGGTTGGTTCCCGGCACTTCTTTTTTGCCGCCCTTCATCGTATCCAGATAAAGATGCCGGGGCTGGATGGTGTTGCCGTCCAGCATGATCAGCGCTCGCTCCAGGATGTTGCGCAGCTCGCGCACGTTGCCCGGAAAGTCGTGGCGCGTCAGGGCGGCCAGCGCTTCCTTGTTGAGCAAAACCTTGCGCCCCGGTTCCAGGCGCGCCAGCAGCCTTTCCACCAGCATCGGCAGATCCTCGATGCGCTCGCGCAGCGGCGGCAGCTGGATGGGGAAGACATTGATGCGGAAATACAGATCCTGGCGGAACGTCCCTTCCCGCACCATTTCCGCCAGATCACGGTGGGTGGCGGCGACTAGGCGAAAATCGGCGCGCAGCGGTTCCACCCCGCCGATGCGGCGGTAGGTGCCGGCCTCCATCAGGCGCAGCAACTTCACCTGCAGCGACAGCGGGATGTCGCCCACCTCGTCCAGGAACAGCGTGCCGCCGCGCACGGCTTCCACCAGTCCGATCTTGCTGCCGACGGCGCCAGTGAAAGCGCCTTTTTCGTAGCCGAACATCTCGCTCTCGAACAGGGTCTCGGTCAGGCCCGAGCATTCCAGCGCCACGAACGGGGCGGAGGCGCGCGGGCTCATGTCATGGATGGCGTGGGCGACCAGTTCCTTGCCGGTGCCCGATTCGCCCAGCAGCAGCACCGAACTCTCATGTGCGGCCACGCGCTTGGCCAGTTCCAGCATGCGATTGAAAGGACGCGAGTAGCCCACCATCTCGCGCTCGCGGAGACCATCGCGCGCATGGCTCAGCGTATGCATGGTCTCCATGTAATAAGTGGTGATTCCGGCCTCGTTCTTGACCGGCACGACCTCCACTTCCACGTGTTCTTTTCCGCCCGAGGTATGGTGCACATGCAGCACGCGGCAACTCTCGCCGCTTGCCATGGACGCGCGCAGCGGGCAGTTCTCGCCGGCCTGGTCGCAGGGCTTGTCATAGTGGTGGGAAAGCTGATAGCAGAACTGCCCTTCGATCTTCTGGCCCGCGCCGAATTCGCGCCGGTAGGCGGCGTTGGCGGCGATGATGCGATAGTGCCCGTCGAGCAGGATCTTGGGCTCGGGGAAGCTGTCCAGCAAGTTGAGCAGATCGCCCGGCACTTTGGACTGGATGGACTTGCTGCTGTTTTTGGCGTTCATGGCAGTCATGCTATGTCAAATGTGGCGTAGGAATCAACTATTATTGCCTGTTCAGGCGTGTTCGCAGTTTCGTAACCAATTGAGAAAAAATGACATTATCAGAAATCGTATAGGCTGGCACGATGAATGCTAATAAGGAGTTGCCTAACAGCCGGCAGCTGCTTGCCGGTTGGGCTCCTCTCTGATTGGAAACTCCCTCCTTTCAGCCTAGCCCTGTGGCGCTTGCGCCACAGGTTTTTTTTGCGCGCGAGAAATAGAAAACCAAAGTTATAGGAGAGTAAGAAAATGGCACTGATGATCACTGAAGAATGTATCAACTGCGATGTGTGCGAGCCGGAATGCCCGAACGGCGCCATTTCGCAAAACGATACCGTCTATGTCATCGATGCGGAGAAATGCACCGAATGCGTAGGCCATTTCAGCACGCCGCAATGCGTGGATGTATGCCCGGTCGACTGCATCCCGCAGGATCCCGCCCATGTTGAAAGCAAAGAGCAACTACGTGCCAAGTTCGAGAAGCTGATGACGGTGAAAGCGTGACCCTCAAAAGGAGCCAGTGATGAAAATCGCCGTTACCAGCCAGAACTTCAAGAAAGTGACCGGGCATGCCGGCAAGAGCCGCCGCTTCATCATCTTCGATGTCGGCACGCCTTGCGACGATCCCAAAGTGGTGTGGCTCGATCTTCCCATGGACATGACCTTCCATGAATTCTCGGGCGGGCCGCATCCGCTGGACGGAGTGGACGTGATCCTGACGGCAAGCGCGGGGCAGGGGCTGATCGACAAGCTGGCCAAGCGCGGCATGCAGCTGATCACCTGCGGAGAAAGCGAGCCGCGCAAGGCGGTACGCGATTACCTCACGGGCGCGGTCAAGCGGGCCAACCCGTATGCCTATCTGGAGCAGGAGCGCCACGCCTGCGCCTGATGTTGCCGGTGTAAGTCAGCGTTGACTGGAACGCCCGGCGTAGCCGGGTTTCACTGCCGGTCTTCCGCCCCCGTCAGGCGCGTGCGTTCCACCTGCACGCTGGTGTTGCCGTCGCTCAGCCACACCTGACCATCCTGAATGGTGCACTGCAGGTCCATCGTGCGTTGCGCCAGCTTGGCCAGTTCGCGCGTACTGTCCGGAGGCAGGTTGACGATGGTGAGATTCTTCTGCCGTTCGAACTGCGCGCGGTTCTGCGCGAACCACATGTCGGCGACGCGCCCCCCATAGCTGTACACCACCACCTGCCCGGCACGTCCGCATGCCTTGCGGATCAGCTTCTCGTCAGGGATGCCGACGTCTATCCATAGCTCGATCGCCCCCGTCAGGTCCTTGCGCCACAGGTCGGCCTCGTCGTCGTCCGTCATGCCCTGGCCGAACTCCAGATGCTCATGGGCATGCAGCGCGAACGCCAGCAAGCGCACCATCATGCGCTCGTCGGTTTCGGAAGGATGCCGGGCAAGCGTAAGGGCGTGGTTCTGGTAGTAGTGACGTTCCATATCCGCGATCTGCAGATTGGCCTTGAATATGGTCGCTTTGATGGCCATGGGTCTTCCCGCTAAAAGTCGGGCATTGTACCTATGCGCGAACCGTTTGTTGCGCGCCCTCATGGAGGGCGCGCCGTGAATGCTACGCAGCCTGGCGCCTGAAGAACGTGTCGCCCGGCGTGGCTGTGGCCACTTCGGTGATCGAGTCGTACGGCAGTCCGACCCTTTCATGCGCGCGCCGCACGGCCTCGGCGTCGGTCGCCATGTTCAGGCAGAAGGCGCGGCCGTCCTGGTAACTCACGTGCAGGCGGATGGGGACGACGCTTTCCTCGTAGCACGCCTTCTCGTACAGCGCGTAGAACTTCTCGAATTCGTCTACCGAAAGCTTCTCCGGGAAAGTCTTGCGTGTGCGGTCGTGGGTGTCGAGAAAGAAATGCATGGGCTTCATGTTGATCTCCTGTAGATGTCGCTACGAAGGTGTAGCGGCAGGAAATGTAGCGTCGGTGATCCATCCCATCTGTAGCAAAAGCTACTCAGCAGCCCGATTTTTTGTGCGAGTGTCTTGTGTAGCTTTTGCTACAGAGCGTCCGGGAGATTATCGGTAGCCTCGATCCAGGTGTTCAAATCCGGAGGAGAGCGAGATGGGAAACGCAGGGTTGGTGAACTTCATGAACGTCAGCATCGCCATGCTGATCATCGGTTTTGCCGTGCTGCTGTGCATGGTGCAATTTGAACTGGGGCCGCTGGGCCGACTATCGACGGGCCGGAAGTGGCTGATGACGCTGGTGCTGGGTTCGGGCATGGTCGCCTTTTCCATCAAGCTGGCGATCATCGCCACGCTGGTACGGTTCCCCGAGCAGACGATACGCGCGCATATCGCTTTGCCGAGATCGCCAGCGCTGGCGCAGTGGGAGAAGCAGAATCGAACGCCGTTCGTCCCGGCCGTGGCAGGTACGCAGAAGTCCTATGTGTGGCAGGCACTGCCCGAGGTCGCGCCGGCTCCGGCATGGAATCCGACCACGCCGGAAAAGGTTGCATTGGGCGAGCGCCTGTTCCACGACAAGGCGCTGTCGATCGACCGCACCGTGTCGTGCAGTTCCTGCCACGACGTGCGGAAAGGAGCGGGCGAAGATCATCGCCCGACGTCGCTTGGTGTCGGAGGCCAAGTCGGGGGACGCAATGCACCGACGGTGTGGAACGCCGCTTTTCAGTCGGTGCTGTTCTGGGATGGCCGTGCCGCCTCGCTGGAAGAACAGTCGAAAGGCCCGCCGCTCAACCCCGTCGAGATGGGCATGCCGTCGCTGGACGCCGTGGTGCAGCGGGTGCGCGAGGATGCGAGCTACCGCGAGCCGTTCGCCAGGGCATTCGGCGCGGGACGGCCGATCACCATCACCGAGATCGCTGCGGCCATCGCCGCTTACGAGCGCACCCTGATCACGCCGGATGCGCCGTATGACCGCTTCGTGCGCGGCGACGAGACGGCATTGAGTCCGGCGCAACTGCGCGGCATGGAACTGTTCCAGTCGGTCGGTTGCATCCTGTGCCACTCCGGCCCCAATTTCAGCGGCGCCAGCCTGTTCGATCCCGCGCCGTCGCCGCAGCGGCTGTTTCCGGTGTTCTCCGCGCAGAAATATGTGGAGCGTTACCAGTTGACCAGAGACAGCGGGGCCAACGCACCCGGCAGTAAACAGGGGGTCTGGCGCATCCCGTCGCTCCGGAACGTCGCCCTGACCGCGCCGTATTTCCACAACGGCAGAGTTGACAGCTTGCGGGAGGCGGTGCGTATCATGGCTCCCGGGCAACGCGGCAAGAAGATAAGCGACGATGTCGACGGCAACCGGAGCGTCGCCTGGTCCAAGCAGAACAGGACGATCTCGCGGGTCGAGTCGGTACCGCTGAGCGACCGCGACGTGGACGACATCGTGGCCTTCCTCAAATCG